>NZ_JBTEKS010000001.1:0-87227 GCF_054333355.1 Methylomagnum sp.
CTATGCCGATATTTACAATCACGCCATCCCCCAGCGGGCGCTGGGTCATGTCGCCCCCATTAACGCCCTCGCCGAATGGCGCGAGAGAAAGCCAGAATTATTCGTTTCGGCGGTAGACAATCTCACGGGTCTTGACAGCTACGAAAGCCCCGCATCAGGGGGGAGGCTTTGCTGAAAGGGTTATTCCAAGCGATGGCGCAAGGTGGGGCGTTCGGGGTTGAGGTTATCGACTGCTTCAACGGCGGGTTATTCAATGATGCGGATACTTTGCCGTTGACCGGGGCGGAATTCAAACAGCTTTTGGCGCTTTCGCATTTGGATTTGAGCAATATCGAACCGGCGATTTTTGGGATATTATTCGAGCGGGGTTTGGACCCGGCCAAGCGTTCGCAATTGGGGGCGCACTATACCGACCGGGAATCCATTATGCGCTTGGTTGATCCGGTTATCCGGGAACCGTTGTTAGCCGAATGGGAAGCCGCCAAGATTCAAATTGCCAAGTCCCGTAGATCGGGCATGTACCCATGCCCGACGCCATCGTTCCGTCCCCGAGAATGTTGGGCATGGAATACATGCCCAACCTACGAACTGGGGAAAACCGGCTGAAGCCTGTCCTGAACGGAGTCGAAGGGCCGGGACCACGAGCGACGGCCCGCCAACCCCTCAACTCAATGCTCATCCTCCGGCAGGAAGGCGTTCTGCAAAACGTAGTCCCCGACCTGCTCCCCCAGGGTAATTCCATTGGTGGCGTCGAACGACCAATGAACGCCCAGGAAAATCCGGCTCCGGGCGTTCTCCCACTCGATCTCGGAAATCGACGCATAGCTGCGCGGGATCAAGGGCCGGACCCGGCCCGTGTCGCTCGGCGGCTCGACTGGCAAAGCCGGCGGGAAGGGCGGCGCGAAGTCCAGGGTCTTGCCGTTGAGTTCCGCCGACACATGGCCTATCGAGACCCTGTCCGTGTCATAAAAATCGCGGAGAACCTGGGCCATGGCCGCCCCCAGCGTGGCGTGCCCGGACGGATACGACGGGAACGGCGGGGTGAAATCCGGCGTGTTGGGAAGGTTGCTGGCCTGGGCGCCGAGCGGCGTGTAGTTCGGGTCTTTGCTGGTCTGGCGGTTGCCATCCTCGTCGGCGGCGCGTATCCCTGAGACCGGGCGCCAGAATCGGTAGTAGTACTTTGAATCCCAGGCCGCGATGGCGGCGTCGGCCATCGCGACATTCGCCAACGCCAGCAGGCGGGCCAGCGGCGCCGCCTCCGTGCCTTTTTTATCGGCGATGCGGACGATGATCTGATTGTACTCACGGGGCGGCGTACCCACGTAAGGCGTGCCGTCGTAGGACCAATAAACCCCCACCAAGGTCTGCGGGAGGGTCCGCGAGGTCGGCGTGATGGGCCAACCGACCCCGCCCAGCAGCTTAACCTCCTTGAAGGCGTCGGCGTAGGCTTCACTCGTCAACGCGGGCGGCGGCGGCAGCCGGAACTGGCGGCCCGACCTCATCACGAACGGCTCCACTTTCCCCCAATAGGCGCCCAGCGCGATGGGGTTCATGCTGACCGGGTCCCGCCGCCATTTGCCCGGCCTATCGCTCTCGAACCCCTCGGCGGGCGGATCGGGAATCTGTGACCCGTCATCCTCCCGCAGGGCCAGAATCTCCGCCGCCGCTTCCTGCCCCAGTTCAACGCCCCGCGCCCGCGCCTTCTGGGGGATGCCACGCAGGTCTTCGGCCAGCCAGCGGTCGAAGCGGGTTTCCTGGGAAGGGTAGAGCGCCACCAGCGTATCGTGAGCGGCCTGCGCCACGGCGGCCTCGAAAGACGCGCCGGGCCGGGCAGGTTCCAGGTCCGTGTAACTTTGGTAGCCGCCGACGATGGCGTTCACCGCGTCGAAGACGGCGATCTGTACGATGGCCAGCGCCCGGCTGGTCCGCGTCGGCCCTTCTTGTTCCAGATACCGGGCGTGGTCGATGGCACCAGCATCAATGGCGATACTGTTCCAGCGCCGGACGATGTCAAGGCCGGACTTGGGCTGACTATCCAACAACTCCGAGCGCGGTACGGCGTCGGGATCAAAACTACCGGCGGGGCTGACGATGCTCGATGCCCAGGCCGAGACCGGCGGGGCTAGTCCTAGAAAGAAAGCGGTCAGCATCAACACAACAAGCTTGCAATCTTGTTTCAGGCTCATGTCCTCTCCTCCTGTGAGAGTTGTTATTCCATTATTGAAAATGCGGATGAAACAGAACTCGGGGGTATAGCGGCCAGGCTGATTTATGCTGGGCGGACCTCGGTATCGTTGCTGAATTTTGGGGGTTTCAAATAAGCAACAAAAATCTGGCTTTCATAATATTAACAGGGAGCTGTATAAGTTATTTACGCCCATTAAATCTATACATCGGCGGAGAAGTTAATTCTGACCTGTCAAGCTGTCAATATATTTCCGGCAGCGTAGGGAATACCACTCATGAATCCAGTATCTGACGATTGGATTTTGTTAGGATTTTGGGTGTCGATAACAGCGCGATGGCGCACATGAATACCGATTACCAAGAATGCGCCGGTGCCCGGATAAATCGGGCACATCCGCACGGAGGGCATGGAGCTTGGGATATGGATTCGCCAAACAAAGCGTGGAACGGCGATAAGCGTAAAAATGCGCTGCCACCCCCGCCGCCGCTCATTTAAAATCCCTTCCCCCAATTCAACCGAGAGATTAGCGATGACACACACAGTGCAGTGCGCCCGCTTGGGCGTGGAAGCCGAGGGGCTGGACAAGCCGCCATTCCCCGGCCAGCAGGGACAAAGGATTTACGAGAACGTTTCGAAACAGGCATGGCAGGAATGGCTCAAGCTGCAAACCATGCTGATTAACGAACACCGGCTGACGCCGTTCGAACCGGAGGCCCGCAAATTCCTGGCGGAGGAGCGGGACAAGTTCCTGTTCGGCGGCGCCAGCCAGATGCCGGAGGGCTATAAGCCCCCCGCCAATTAGTTGGTCGGCTCCTCGTCGTCCGGCGCGTAGGGATCGGGTGCCTCGGGGTCCGGGGCGCCTTCTTGGTCGGGCGAATAGGTCTGGGCCGGGGTGGCTTCCGGCGCGGTGCCGTAAGGCTGGGGCGGGTAAGTCCGGGAGGGCGGTGGCGTGGACCCGTAAGGGGACTGGGCCGACGGCGTGGCCGGACGGTTTTCGTAGCGGGGCGCCGCCTGGCCCGTCCCGTAGGGGTATTGCAGCGTTTGGCCGGGCTGGGCCGGGGGCGGCGCGGGCCGGGGCGTTTGGACGCCGCCATAAGCGCCGGGCACAGGTGGCCGGGGCACGGGCTGCCCCGCCCCGCCATAGGGATAACGGGGCGGGGCGGACGGATACTGGCTCGCGGGCGGCGTCGGTGGCGGGCTGACCTGGGTCGGCGGATAGGTCTCGGGGAGGGCTTCCATGGGCGGAGGCGGCGGAGGCTCCGCCTTGCCGATTTCCACGGGCAGGCCGGTCGGACTCGCCACGGCCTTCCGCACCGCTTCCCGGTCCAACAGGATGGGCCGCTTGGCGTGCGCCTTTTGAATCAGGTCCAGGGCCAGCCGTTGCAGGTAAACGGCCCGGATTTGATCCTTCCGCTTCTCTTCGGCCTTGATCTGCTCGGGCGTCTTGGCGTCTTCCCGCGCCAGCTCCGCCTCGGTCATGTCCTCTTCCGGCTTCTCCGGGGGAATGCCCGAGTCCTCGTCCAAGGGGCGGCTGACTTCCATGTACAGCTTGTCGCCCTGCCAACCCAGCTTGACCGGCTGGTTCACCAGATAAACCGGCGTGCCCACGGACACCATGGGGAACAGCCGGGCCACGTCCTCGTTGTACATCCTCATGCAGCCGTGGGTAACGCGGAGGCCAATGCCGAAGGACTTGAAGTTGGCTTCCGTGCCGTGGATCAGATAGCCGGGCACGCCCAGCCGCATGGCGAAGCGGCCCAAGGGATTCTCAGGGCCGGCGGGCACCACGGCGGGCAGGATGTCGCCCTTGGCGGCGTGTTCGCGGCGGATGGATTCGGGCGGCGTCCAGGTCGGGTCTTTCACCTTGGCGGCGATGCGGGTCTTGCCGACCGGCGTTCGCCAGTCCATCCGGCCCATGCTGATGGGGAAGCTAATCACCTCCCCCGCCGGGCCGAGCGGCTCGCCCACCTCGGTGGGTTCGACGGGCTTGGGCGGCGGGGGCGGCGGCGCCTTGACCACGACGGCGGGCTTACCCTTGTCGCCGGGTTTGCCTTTCGCGCCGGGCTTGGCCTTGGCGACGGCGGGCTTGGGCTTCGGGGGCGGCGCTTTCTTCACGATGGGCGCGTACTTGACGGGGTAGAAATACAGCCGCATTTCCGGGATGTTCACCACGATGCCGGCGCGGGGGGCGTCCGGCAGGACGAAGTGCTGCGGAATCAGAACCTTGGTGCCATCGCCCGGCAACCAGTGGTCGATGTTCAAGGGATCGTTGGCGAGGAAGATTTCTTCCACGCCGACGTTGTAGCGGCAGGCGATGTCGTACAGGGAGTCTTTGGGCAGGGCCGGGATGAAGCGGTTTTCCCCCACCAGGTCGCTGCCCGGAAAAATGGTCAGGGACCGCGCCCCGCCATGGGTGCAGAGGGAGTCGCCGCCGTTGGAGAAGGGCTGGCTGGCGGGGGTGTCGTAATCCACGGCGGGCGCGTCCCCTTCGATGGGCACGACCTCGTTGAGCGGGACATCCGCGTAAGTGAACGGGGTGCCCAAGGCCAGCAGGGCGACCGCCCATCGGACTGATCCCCACCAAGCGGCGTGTGTTGGTTGTTTTTGATTCCGCGACATCGTTGGTTTTACCTGCGTGAGATTATTTCGTCGGCGCGTTCTCGCCACCGAATATTTCCACCAGTTTAGGCAAGAATTCGGCCACTTCCAGGCTCATGACGGCGAAGTCGGCGTCGAAGCGCTCCACCGCGTCGCCCGCCTCCACGTCCGCCGCCTCTTCCTGCACCAAATCGAGGAACCGCAGCCGCTTGATGGTCAGGGCTTCGTCCAGCACCAAGCTGACGCGGTCGTTCCAGGTGATGGCGAGTTTGATGACCTCCTTGCCCACTTCCAGATGGTTCTGGATTTCCGGCGCGGAGAGGTCGTGCTTGCGGCAGCGGACGATGCCGCCATCCTCCTCCGGGGAACGTAGCTCGCACTCGCTTTCAAGGGTCACGCCGGGGGGCGGGCCTTCCTCCGTCAGCCATTGGGTCATCAAGGCGCTGGGCCGCTCGCGGGTGGCGAGGGGCGTCACCGGCAACGATCCCAAGACCTGCCGCAGCACCGAGGCGAATTCCTCGGTCTTCTTGGCGCTGGCGCTGTCCACCACCAGCCAGCCGCCCTTCGGGTCAAGGTAGCCGTAGATACGTTTACTGAAGCTGAACGCCCGGGGCAGCAGGTCTTGCAGCACTTCGTCGCGGATGCCGTCCCGCTCCTTCTTGCGCACCTGTCGGCCCTGCGCCTCCTCGATCTCCGCCACCCGCTCGGCCACGATCTCGTTGATCACCTGGCCCGGGAGGATTTTTTCCTCTTTCTGGAGGCAGAGCATCATGAAGCCATTGGTCGTGTGGACCAAGGGAAAGGTGTCCTTGCCCAACGGCGCGCTCCAGCCGACGCTGACCGGCTCCAGGCTGCCGCAGTGGCGGAAGCGGCGTTGTTCCAGGCGCTCCTCAAGTTCCGGCGGGGTCAGGGTGAACGGTTCGGTGATGCGCAGTAAGGCTAGATTTTTGAACCACATAGTGTGCTTAGGGCTGGGTGAAAAAGGGCGGAATTATGGCGAGTGGTGGCGGCTTTGTCATCCGGCGCTGTTGCGTCCCACCGGCTACTTCAGGCGCCATGCCGTCACCGCGAGCATCAGCCAGGCGGCCAGGAAGGCGGTCCCGCCGAAGGGGGTAATCATGCCCAGCCAGGTCGCGCCGGTCAGACACAACACATACAGGCTGCCGGAGAAGACCACGATGCCGCCGAACATCAGCCAGCCCGCCCAGCGGAGCAGCCGGGCGTCCGGGTGCCGCTCCGCCAGCAGGCCCACGAGGCCCAGCCCCAGGGCGTGCCACATGTGGTATTCGACGGCGGTTTTGTAAACCGCCATTTGCGCGTCGGTCAGGAGGTGCTTGAGTCCATGGGCGCCAAAGGCGCCGAAGCCCACCGCGAGGAAGGCGCTCACGGCGGCGAGGGAAAGGAAATGTCGGTGCATGGGGGTAGGGTGGCTTGCCGAAAAGCCGTAGTTTACCGGCAAGCCACCCCGTTGGGCGGGGCCATCACTTCGTCGTGCTGATGAACTTCGCCACGAATCCACCCACGTTCAGTTCCGTGGTCACGGAGGTGCTGCGCTTGGTGGCGCTGCGGTGGCGGACGCAGAGCTTCTGGTTGTTTTTAATGACCCCGTCGGCGGTGGTGAATTTCTTGTTCAAACAGCCGATTGAATATTCCCCGTCGCTGATAAAGACCGGCGCCTTGCCGACCTTGATCTTGGTGATGGTGACCGTGTTGGATTTGACCTGGGCGTTGAGCGCGGCCTTGGCCTTGGCTTTGAACTTGAACGCCTTGGGCAAGGTGTCATTGGCGCTGCCGCCACCCCCGCCACCGCCACCGCCACCGCCACCGCCTCCACCTCCACCTCCACCGCCGGGGGAGGCCACGGTGGTGCTGGAGAACACGGCGGCCAGGCCCGCCACCGTCAGGGTGGTGTCGGTTCGGGTGGCGGGCGTCGAGGCCGCCGTGTGCCGCACGCAGACCGTCTGGCCGTTGCCGATGGTGGCCTCGGCGCTGCTGAACTTGCCGTTGCAGCCGATGGAGTACGAGCCGCCGACCACGCCGATGGGCACCGGGGCCTCGATGCCGTTGATGGTGACGGGGTCGGAGGTCTGCACGGAGGATGTTCCAACGTTGGTCCTGGCCGCGAATGAGAACTCATCGGGCAGGGTGTCCAGGTTGCTGATGTCGTGGGTGGTGTACTGCGCCACGTAAATATCCGGGCCACCGGCGGCGGGTTTGTCCTGATAGCCGCCCTTGGTGCCGGGGTAGAGGGGCGACGGAGTGCTGGTCGTCACGTTGCCGAGGACGTACAAATCGCCGGTCTTGGGGTCCACGGGCGCGATGGCGTAGGCGACGCCTTGGTGTTCCGTGTCGTTGCCGGCGAACAGCGCGGCCTTGCCAGCGAGGCTGCCCAGGTCGGCGGAGAAGCGCAGGAGGCCGGGGCGGGCCATCCTGCCGTCGATGGCGAAGTCGCCAATGGCGAACACATCCCCGGAGATTGGGTTGCGGAGCATGTCGAACCGGGTGGGCGACGCGGCCACGGCGATCCGCGACTGGGTCAGCCGTTTCAAATCGGGGGAGAGCGTGGCCAAGAAGGGCTGGCTGGCTCCCTCTGTGCCCGCATAGCCGGGTCCGGCCAGGACGGGGAAGTCCGTCGAGGCGGTGTCGCCCCACAGGTATAGGATGGAGCCGTCGGTATTGAACAGCAGCTTGCGGCCTTGGTCGGTGCCCGCGCCGCCCAAATAGGTGGCTTGCTTCACCGTGCCGAGGTCCGCCGCCAGCGAGGCCACGAAAGCGTCCGGCTTGGTTTCGGAGGCCGCGCCAGCGGCGAGGGCGGGCTGGAAGCCACCCTCGGTGCCGGTAAAGCCGGTGAAGTCTGTTTGCCCGGTGACATAGACATCGCCGCTGCCGGGATGGATGGCGAGGCTGTTGGCAACGTCCGCGCCGGGGCTGCCGAAGGTCTTGACCTGTGCGAAGACGGTCAGGGATTCGGTCAAACGGACCAGCAGCGCGTCGGCGGTGCCCGGCGCCGGGGCCGATTCCGCGCCCGCGAAATAAAGGTCGCCGCTGCCGGGATGGATGGCGATGCCGTTAATCACGCTGGATTTGGAATCCGCCTTGTCGGGCGGCGCGTGGGCCGCGATGTGGCTGGATTGCTTTAGGCGTCCCAGCCCGGCGGAGAGCCGGGTGACGAAATACACGCTGGCCTCGTCGTTGAGCGCCCGCGCACCGTTCTGCATGGCGGGAATCGCCAGGGGGCTGCCGGTGCCCCACAGGTAGATGTCCTGGGATTTTGGATGAACGACCACGCCTTTGATGTGCAGGGGCGAGCCGTCCGCGCTATCAAAGTAGGTGGCCTGCTCCAATTGCTGCAAGGACTGTATTTGCACGCCGGGGTCGTCGGGATCGGGCCGGGTGATGCTCAATTTGGCGATGAAGGCGGCGTTCTCGTTTTGCTGATCTTCCTGGACGCCGCCATTGGTGCCGGGAAAGGTGTTGGTGAGTCCCGCCGTGTTGCCCAGCACATAAACCCCGCCCAGTTCCGGGTCGCTGTTGATGGTGATGGCGCTGGCCGTTTCCGCGCCCTTGCCTCCCAGATAAGTGGCTTGCAACAGGGGGTCGATGATGACCGGGCGGCGCTGGTCGTAACCACCCAGCGCATAGCCATAGCCATAGCCGGCGCCGTCCAGTCTGTAGCTCACCTTGACCGGCGTCCGGTGGCCGTCCCTTTCCTGCCAGGCCAGCGGGGGGCTGAATCGCACCGGGCCATTGCCCGTGCTGACGAGCAGGCCGCCGTCCCGCGCCACGCTCAGCGATCCCGCGCCATCCACGCCCATGCGGATGCGGGCCGGGTCGGCACCGGGCGCCACGGTGTAAATCTTCTCCACGTTCTTGCCATGGGCGCGCAGTTCCACCCGCACGCCGGGGAAGACCTCGCCCAGCGCCACGCCGCCGAAGGTGTCGGCGTTCCGCGTCACCGCCTCGCCGTTCTTCGTCTTGATGTAGCTCACATGGCTGACGCCGGGCGCCACGCCCGCGGGCCGGGGTTGGCCCCGCTCAAAGCGTTCCACCAGGGTCCAGCCGCGTCCACCCGGCTGGGTCGGCGGCAGTGAGTAGACCATTTCGCCGTTCCGGGTGACGTACACCGTGCCGGCGAAGGTCTGGGCGTAGAACCCCACACGCGGGTCAGTCTGCCCGGCGTTGGCGATGAAGGGTAGGTTCAGGCCATCCAACTGGACGGTGGCCTGGGGGGGAGTGAATTGGGCCTGGCCCGAGCCGGGCGTCAGGGCGGTCAGCGCGGCGGTCGATAGCGCCAGCACCAGGGGTTTAATCCGTCGGATCGGGGGACGGCGAGTGATTGCGGGCATGGTGTGTGATTCCTCGGAATTAGGTAGGAGTGATTGCTGTGGTATCCAAGGTTTAAAGGCACCGCCCTTGTTTATCAGCCGTGCGGTCCCGGTACGAAGCCCCCAGGGATGCATGGATTGAGTGGCGGTTGTTTTTCTTATCGTGGCGGCGCTCAATGGCGCAATCGCCGTGCCCCGGACCCTGTGGGTAATGCCGTTGGCGTCAAGGATGCGCCCGGAGCTGCCGTTAAGAATAGCTTGTGTGACGGGGCAGTGACTACCAGGGTCAGCCGTTCTCGCATCAGTTCGAGCAGCCGGACGGCGTCAGTTGGCTATCCGAATCGGGCCTGACTGATTCAGCAAACTCAGTGTTTTGTATTGGGTGGGGTTCGCTGGGATGGATGGCCCGGCGGCCACCCGCTAGCAGCGAGAGGATTAGGGTGAGGGTCATAAGGATGGGGCCGAAAACAATTTCCCGGAATTAGGCGATTTCCGGGAATAGCTCCCCCAACCAAAAGCCGAAATTTATGGCTCGTAGTCCCGGCTTCGGTCAGTGCTGGACCGGCTGTGGACGTGCCGCCATCCAAGCGGAGAAGCCTTCCGTAGCGCGGCAGCGTATGACGCTCCCGCTCAAGACAAGAAGTTGATGTAATTCAAATCCCCCGCCGAATCCACCAGCAGCACCCGGTCGGCCTTCTTCCGCAGCGCGTCGCTCAGCATGGCGGACGAGGACACCACCGTCACGACCTTGCCCTTCTGATGGACGATCTCCACCGCCGGCACGTAGTCCTCGTCGCCGCTGACGATCATGGCGATGTCGTAGGCGTTCTCGTAGGCCAATGCGACCACCTGGGTGGCGAGATACACATCTACCTGTTTCTCGCGCTGCTCGCCGTATTCGTTGGCCCGCCGCTCGAAGTGCTTCACGTAGAAATATTCCTGACCGTCCAGCCAGTCATAGAAGCGCTGGAGTCCCGAACCGCTGCCAGCGGCACTGGAACAAACGAAGTAGACCTTGATGAGGTCCATGTTCCGCGTCAGGGCTTGGACGAACTTCTGGAAGTCGAAGCGGGCGCGCTCGGGAAACGCCCCGTCGGTGAGCTTCGTCAGGGATTGGTGAAAATTACTGTAATCAAGGAAAACGATGACCCGCTTCATGCTCATTTCTTCTGTAGGCGGAGGGAGTTCATCACCACGGAAACCGAACTCAAGGCCATGGCGAGGGAGGCGATCATGGGGTTGAGCTTGCCGAAGGCGGCAATGGGGATGGCGAGGGTATTGTAGCCGAAGGCCCAGAACAGGTTCTGCTTGATGACCTTGAGGGTGTCGGCGCTGAGTTCCATGGCGGCGGCAACCTTGGTGATGTCGCCGCTGACCAGGGTGAGGTCGGCGGTCTCGATGGCCACATCGGTGCCGGTGCCGATGGCGAAGCCCACGTCGGCGGCGGCGAGGGCCGGCGCGTCGTTGATGCCGTCGCCGATCATGCCCACCTTGGCGCCCTGGGCTTGCAATTCGCGGACGATTTCCAGCTTGCGCTCCGGGCGGGCGTGGGCGATGACATCGGTGATGCCCACGAGTCCGGCGACGAATTGGGCCGTGGCTTCGGTGTCGCCCGTCACCATCAGGGTCCGCACGCCCAGCCGGTTGAGTCGGGCGATGGCCTCGGCGGCGTCGGCGCGGGGCCGGTCGGCGATGCCGAACAGCGCCGCCGCTTCGCCATCGAGGGCGCAGAACACCGGCGTCTTGCCTTGTTCGGCTAGGGTGTTGGCGCGGCCTTGCAAGGGTTCCAAGTCGATGCCGGATTCCTCCATCCAGGCCCGGTTGCCGATCAAAATTTCATGGCCGTCCACTTTCGCCTGCACGCCCCGGCCCGGAATGGCTTCGAAGTTTTCGGCGGCGCGGGTGGCCCCGCCCTGCTCCTGGGCATAGGCCACTACGGCTTTGGCGAGGAAATGCTCGGAGTTCAACTCGGCGGACGCGGCCAGGGCGATGAGTTCCGCGTCGTCCAGCTTCGACACGTTGCGGAAGTCGGTGACGTAGGGTTTGCCCTCGGTGATGGTGCCGGTCTTGTCGAACACGATGGTGTTGAGGTGGGTCGCCATTTCCAGGCTTTCGCCGTTGCGGATGTAGATGCCGCGCTGCGCCGCTTGCCCGGTGCCCACCATGATGGCGGCGGGCGTGGCGAGTCCCAGGGCGCAGGGGCAGGCGATCAACAACACCGTGATACCGGTGGCGAAGGCGACGGTGAAGCCCGCCCCGGCCAGCAGCCAACTGGCGAAGGTTAATGCGCCAATCGCCATGACGCTGGGGACGAACACGGCGGAAATCCGGTCCACGGTTTTCTGGATGGGCAGCTTGGATGACTGGGCTTGGTCCACCATGTGGATGATGCCGGCCAGCACGGTGTTGGCGCCGACGGCGGTCACGCTCACCTGCAAGGCGCCGTTGCCGTTGAGGCAGCCGCCGACCACGCTGTGCCCGGCTTCTTTCACCACCGGCAGGCTTTCGCCGGTGAGCATGGCCTCGTCCACGGTGGACAGGCCATCGACCACCACGCCGTCGGTGGGCACCTTCTCGCCGGGGCGGATCAGGATCACGTCGCCAATCACCAAATCGTCCACCGGCACGGTGACGACTTCCCCGTTCCGCAACAAATTGGCGGTGGCCGGTTGCAGGTCGAGCAGGCGGCGGATGGCGGCGTGGGCGCGGCCCGTGGCTTTTTCCTCCAGGTAACGGCCCAGCAGCACGAAGCAGACGATGCCAGAGGCCGCGTCGAAATAGAGATAGGGGCGGCGGAAGAACAAGGCCGTGGTGCTGTAGACATAGGCCGCGCCCACCCCCAGCACGATCAGGCTGTCCATGTTGGCCGAGCGCTGCTTGGCGAGCTTGATGGCCTTCTGGAAGAACGGCTTGCCCGACCAGAACACGATGGGCGTACTCAGAACCAACTGTGCCCAGCGCCACACCCAACCCTTCCATTCCGCCATGGCGATGATGGTCACGGGCACGCTCAGGACAGCGGCCCAGATGGCCCGGCGCTTGGAATCGGCCAGACGCTTTTCCTCCCGCTCGACGAGGAGCTTGCGCTGCGCCACGGTGTCCAGGGGCAGGGCGCGGTAGCCGAGGCTTTCCACGGCGGCGTAGACCTCCTCCTTCGGTAGGGCGCCGCGCACGGTGGCGGACTCCGAGGCCATGTTGACCACGGCGGAGCGGACGCGAGGGTCGCGCCGCAGCACCAGTTCGATCAGTAGGGCGCAGGAGGCGCAGGAGATGCCCTCGACGGCGAAATTGATGTCCTTCTCCACGCCCTCGCCGTCCACCTCGCCGATATGGCGCGGCTTGGCGCGGGCACGGCCTAGGTTGGGAATCACCGCATCCAGCAAGGCGTAGAGATTGGTCCTGGGCAGGCGGGCCGGGTCGAAATGGATGGTCATGGACCCGATGTCCGGCACCACCCGGATGGCTTTAATGCCGCTGCGTTTCCGCAGCAGGATTTCCAGGATGTAGAGGCGCTCCGCGTCCTTGCGGAGGCTCTGGGCGACGACGCGCACCCGCCGCCGGAGTTGGTGTTCGATGCGGAAATGGCGCGGTTCGAAACCGACCGGCGCGGCGGGGGCGGCGTGCATGGGGGACTCCTAAGAATCAGGCGGGCTTGGGCAAGCGGGCTTGCACCGACAGGTAGATCAAGTAAAAGGTCGCCATCCACTCATAGCGGTGCTGCCAGGGATTCGGCAGCCACAGATAGAGGATGTGGTGCCAGTGGAGCTTGATGAGGTAGAGCATCAACAGGTCGTTGAAGAACTCGGTCATCCAGCGGGGCTTTTGGCTGACGGCCTTGAAACCGCCGCCCGCGAGGATGCCCAGCGCCGTGACGGTCTCCCGCGCTTCTTGCAGCTTCTCGCGCACCCATTCGGCGAGTCCTGAGGCGGCGGCTTGCGGTTGGAGCGAGCGCGATTCTTCCGCGCAGCAAGCGCCGGTCGAGGCGTTGGGTTTCGCGGTCCCGGTGGCTTTGCCCGCCAGTTCCCCGATCAGGGCGTACAGGCGTCGGACCACGGCGGCGAAGTCGCACACGGTGTCGAGGAAACGGATGGAGAGCTTGTTCTGCCGGGCGTAGAGGTCCACCCGGTAGATGCCTTCCATGGATTGCAATCCCGAAACCAGCCGCTCGCCCAGGCCGGGCGTACACAGCACGGCGGGCAGGGCGAAGCGTAGGTGGCCTTCGGATTGGTGGCGGAGTAGGACGTGTTGTTGAAGCGACATGGGCGTGTCTGCAACGGTCAGGGTTTACGAGATTCGCACCCTGTCATCCGGGGGGAAGGTTTGGGCGGGGGCAAAAAGAGCAGAATCCTTTTGGTTCCCGCGCCCCAACCCTCTCCCGGAGGGAGAGGGGGATGGGTTGTCCGGGCGGGCCTTGGCTAACCGCTGGTTAATGGGTCAAGCCGCTCCGGGAGCGTCGTCGGCCAGGTCGGCTTCGTGCGAGCCTTCCGCGCAATCCTTGCATTCGGCCACCAGGTCTTCCAGATTCTCGCGCTGTTGCAGCACGAAGTCCTTGCCCTTTTCCGTGGCGCGGGTGGCGTTCTCGATGATCTCCTTGCGGTACTTGTGGGCCAAATAGCCGACGGCGATGCCGGCGCTGAAAATGAGTAGCGGATGTCTGGCTAATATGCTCATAAGGCTTTTCCCCGATTGTGTGGTGGCTGCAACAGTGGCGGCGCCGACGACGGCGCCCGTGGCGGCGTGCTTGGGCGCGCTCGCCAGCATGTGCCCGGCGTGTTCCATCATCGCGCCCATATTGCTGGCCCCATGGGCGGCATGGGCGGCGTGATGCGCATGGGCGGCATGGGCACCAGCGGTTTTGGCGGCGGCGGCCGCCCCGTGTACGTGTGCCATGGTTCTCTCGTGAATGAGTGGTTAGGGTGAAAGAAACTTGGCCGGATCAGTCCGGCTGTCCAACCGGCGGGATTCTAGTAGAAAGCGCTAATGTACGGCAATCAACCGGGGTCCGGCGTGGGTGGCTCGTCGCGAATCTCGTCCTCGTGCAACATGCGGAAGATGCCCTCGCATCCCTCGCAGCAAAAACGCTTGCGGCCTTCGACGGTGAACAGTTCGAAGCCGGTGGACTCCACGGGCAGTTGGCAAAGATCGCAGTGATAAATCGTGGCGTTCATGGCTTTTGGTGGTGGCAGAAAACACGCCCCTAAGGATAACCGCACATTCAAAAATAGGCGGGACAAAAAAATGCGCCTCCCGGTTAAGGGGGGCGCATTGCCAAGGGGGAAGCGATTATTCGGATTCGGGGCGGGTGGTTAATGGCAATTAAAGCTGTCGGGCGCGGTTTCCCCGTGGCTGTTCTTGCCATTGACCACCCGGCTGGAGGCGCGCATCAGGGCGATGCGCATGGCGCCGGTCAGGGCCGCGTCCAATCCGAGGCGTGCGGCGAAGGCCGGCAGCAGGATGATGGAGGCGAACGCCAACCCCGTGCCGAGTAGCAACGCACCGGAGTTGGACGGTTGGGGGAGAGCCAGAGCCTTACTTGTTGCCATGTTGGAACCTCGCTTAACGACTATTGAAGTGGGCGAAATAAATCATTGCCGACAAGTGGAACAAGCTTCGTGCCAGTTCCGAAACCCGCGTGATTTCATGGCCTTGGCGTTTAGGAGGGCGATGCCTTAGGTTCCGGCAAGGGGAAAATCCACAATGGGTGCGGCATATGCCGCACCCGGCTCTGGCTTGGCTGGCTTCCCTGGTGGGCTGCCGTGAGGCTATCTTACCGGGATGCGCTTGGCCAAGCTTGGCTCAAGTCTTGCTAATTCGCTAGGTTCGACCATGCCGGGCCAATACGCACGGTAAATAACATCCCCGCCATGGATGGCCGGAACAACGATCACAATCATTCCGCCATTTTCCGAACCCATGAGCACCCGCCCCGATTTTTCTTCATCAGCCACCCCTGTGCCGACGCCCGGCTCGTTCAAGCGGTTCAAGGAGATGCTGCACCGCCTGTTCACCATCCTGCTGATCGCCGTCGGCATCCTGTTCTTGCTCAATCTGGACCGCTTCATGAGCGGCCATCCCGAGCTTCCCGTGGACGGCGACCGGCTGAGCTATGCCTTGCTGTTCATCGCCGGGCTGTTCACGGGCTTTCATTGCGTGGGCATGTGTGGCGCCTTGGTGGTGGGCTACACGGTCAAGGCGGCGGGGGAGGGCGGCTCCAAGTACCTCACCCATGCCTACTATGGGGCGGGGAAAACCTTGTCCTACACGGTCATCGGCGGCTTGTTCGGGGCGCTCGGGGCCATTATTACCTTCACGCCCTTCATGCGGGGCATGGCGGGATTGGCGGCGGGGATATTCCTGCTGTTGTTCGGGCTTGCCACCCTCAACCTGTTCCCGTCGCTGAGCCGGTTCCGCATCAAGATACCGGGCTTCGTCATGAAGCGCTTGGGCAAGGCGTACCGGAGCAACAGCAATCCTTTCGTGATTGGCCTGTTGAACGGCTTGATGGTCATCTGCGGCCCCTTGCAGGCGATGTACATCATGGCGGCGGGCACGGGCAATCCGCTGGATGGGGCGAAGATGCTGTTCGTGTTTGGCCTCGGCACCCTGCCGGTGATGATGGGCTTCGGCGTGCTGACCAGCGCCCTGTCCAAGCAGCTCGCGCCGAAGATCGTCAAGGCGTCCGGCGTGGTGGTCATCGCCCTCGGCGCCATCATGCTCAACCGGGGGCTCGACATGGTGGGGCAGGGCTATGATTTCGATTCCCTCGTGGCCCGCTGGACGCCGTCTGCTTTGAGCGGGGCGTCCGAAGAGGCGGTGCCGCCGGAAGCCCAGGTCATCCGCATGGCGGTCAACAAGAACGGCTTCGAACCCAACGAGTTCGTGTTGCGGAAAGGCGTCCCGGTGCGATGGAGCATCCAGGGCGAGGAACTGAGCTATTGCAACCACCGCATCGTCATTCCGTCCTTAGGGCTGGAGTTCGACGTGCAAAAGGGCGAGAACCTCATCGAATTCACCCCCAACCAAACCGGCGTGATCCCGTGGAGTTGCTGGATGGGCATGAACCGGGGCGCTTTCCTGGTCCACGAGGAAACGCCCCACATCGCGACGGCGGCGGCTCATCCTCCCGCCGCGCTGCATGACCACGGCCACAATCACGCGGCCATGGGGCACGGTCACGACCATGGGCATGGTGGCCCGTCCACGCCGCCACCCGAATGGATGAAGCCGTTGCTGGAAAAAAGCGCGGCGGCCATCGAGACCTTGCGGCGCAGCCTGCGTCCTTGAAGGGGCGTGTAAAAAGCTGGATTTCGTGACGTGAAATCTAATATTCCCGTTGGGGAGGTGGGTTTATTTGATTGATCCCACTGGAGCGCGGGCCTCTGGCCCGCGGGCGGGCGGGACGCCCGCGCTCCGACCGTGCTGCCGCCAACCAATAAAACCCACACCCGAAGCTTCCAAGCGCCGCCCCGGTTACGGCAATTACCCCACCCTATATTTGGAGTGCGGTATTTGCCGTATGCGCCTACGTCGAGCGCCATGCCTTCACCGATAAATTCCCCTTGATTTCCGCCATCTCCAAGGCTTTGGTGTGAATTTTGCTAATACGCCAGCCCAAACCCATGCTTAAACCCAGCTTCGCGGATAGGCCGCGCCTTATCGAAGGCGTGAACACGGCGGGGGTGGAAGGCTTGCGGTTGGCTGCCCGGTGATCCAGTCCGGCACCGGGTTGATATTTGCGAAGGCTAGGCCGCTGGCGAGCGCGGTCGGCAGACCACAACAAGGCACATCGCCATGAGGCAAAGTGCCGGTTCATATAACGACAGGAGCATCTTCGATATGAAAAAGAATTACATCACGGCGGTTCTGGGATTGGCGGCGCTGTTTGGCCTCTCCGGCCTGGCCCACGGCTTTGAAGTCGCTGGCGGCGGCGTGCCTTACGTGGCGAAGATCACGCCCGACAAGGCCGATATGAAGAGCGGCGCCGCGCCGCTGGTGTTGAAGACCGGCGACGCGCTGGGCACGGGCGACGCCAATCACCCGGCCAACACCGTGCCGTTCGTGAAATCCATGGGTTGGAAGGACAACGCGGCCAATCCCAAGGGCGATGCTTCCACCGACGTGAACCTGGGCTATGGCTGGACCCACAATTCCAAGTGGTTCCTGATCGACCTGAACAAGCTCTATGACCAGGGCATCCGCAAGGCTTACGTCATGGTGACGCTCAAGCAGTTGAACGACGGCGCAGCTTCGGAGACCGACAGCACGGGCAAAGTCCTGCCCAGCGACGACGACCTGATTCCCGGCCTGACAGTGTTCAAGGGCTACCAAGACCACGGCACCGCGCTCGGCTGGTATCCCAACCAGTACCAAACCAAGGTGCCATTCTGGGCCAACAAGCTGACTCCCTTCACCGAAGGCTCGCCAGCGGGCTTCGCCACCGCCAACGGCACGACCGCCCAGGAAGTCACCCTCTACGGTCAGGTCAAGCTGCAAAAGGGCCGCAACAACTACCTGTCCGTTGCGCTGGGCGGCGATGCCCGCCACGCCACCGCCTCCCTCAAGCACGACGTCAACTTCCAGTTTGAGGTCGAAGTCTTGAAGAGCAAGCCCGCCGACCAAATGCACTAAAACCAAGTAGATCGACTCGGTTTTTAAAACCCAGTCGGTCTTCATCGTGGCGCCACGCCCAATTCCCAAAGCGACCGAAGGTCGAAAAACAAAAGGGCCGGCCCAGAAATTCTGGGTCGGCCCTTTTTGATTCGGGTGAGCCGGAGTGTTACCGCCCGCCATCCCTATCGCACATCGCCGGGGTCTTGCATTGATCGTCGGTGCCCGCGATGGGTTCGCACAGGTCAATGGCCATGCAGTGATTCATGGAGGGGTGCCACTGGGTCTTGCCGATTTCGCAGCCGCACTTGTCGATTTTGGCGCCGCCGCTGTTGTCGGTGCTGGACTTGGGCTTGGTCTTGCTCAGCTTCACGTCCAGTTGGAAGTTGACATCGTGCTTCTCCGCCGCCGTGGCGTGCTTGGCGTCGCCGCCGACCACCAGGGTCAGGTAGTTCTGGCCGCCCGCCTTGAGCTTGACCCGGCCCGTCACGTTGGCCGAATCCAGGCTGCCCGAGGCCATGTATCCCGTGGCCCAGCCGTTGCTCTGGGTCGTGCCGCCGGTGAAGGGCGTCAGCTTCCAGGCCCAGAAATCCGCCATTTGCTGGAACTGGCTGGGGAACCAGTGCAGATGGATGCCCACGTCTTGTCGGCCTTGGAACACCGTGAGGGCGGGCACCAGATCGTCGTCGGTGGCCACCGCGTCATTGTCGTTGTAGCGCTTGGCGGTCATGGAGACCCAGACGTTGGTCAGGCCAGCCTTCTGCAAGGCGTTCAGGTCCAACACGATCCAGCGGGAGTGCATGCTCCAACCATAGCATCCGCTGCTCGGGGTGCTGGACATCAAGGATTTGGCGCCATCGTCGCACCAGGACATGGACTTGAGGGTCGGCATGACCTGGGAATTGCCATTCTTGGCGGCGTCCGCCGCTTGGCGGGGGTGGGTGAGGTTGTCGCCGGTCTTGACGACGGTCAGGGCGTTCGCCTTCAAGTCGTTCTTATCGAAGATGATGTTGGCGACCCAGGGTCCAGTCGGCGACGCGCCCGTGGTCGGGTTGACGTTGCCGTTGCTGAAGCCAATGCCATTCCCGGCATGGACCTCGGCGGCGTTCGCCGTGCCCGACAGGCAGGCCAGGACGACAATCATGGCGGATGTGAGTGTTAGGTTTTTCATCGTTGGCTCCTGGTGGAGTACAGAATCAAGGAATATTAGGTTTTCCTAATTTTCTTATACAGATAACATGCCAAAACATACGCTATGGGATTACCCATAATTTCCATGGTTTGGGGCCACGGTGTTTTTGCGCTCCGGGCGAGCCGCGTCATTTGGCCCATCATGATGCGGGATATGCCGTATTTATAAAATTGGCGGGGTGGGAGACATCAAAGCCGTTCCCACGAAAGCAGATAGGTAGGTCGGGCATGTGCTCGTGCCCGATACCTCCCCATGCAAGCATCGGGCATGGAAATACATGCCCGATCTAGGTGAGCTTCGCGGTTGGAAACCGCTCACACCCAAACAGGTCAGAATTCTAAGTTCACCGAGACGAACACCGAGCGGCCCATGGCGGGCACGGCGGGCAGGTCGGTGGGCGAATATTTCCGGGGCTTGGCCGCGTAGATGTAGACGCCGCCCAAGGGATGGAAATAGTCCTTGTCCAGCAGGTTATCGACGCCCAATTCCAGCTTCAGCGTCTTGTACTGATAGCCGGTGCGTAGGTTCAGCAGGGCGTAGCCGGGCGTTTCCGGCTCGTTGTAGGTCTTGGCGACGGCGGTCTTGCGGGCCACCAGGTCCAGGCCGAGGGCGCTGTTGAACTTTCCCCACTCCGTTTCCAGCGTGTGTTCCAAGGTCAAGGTGCCGTGCAGCGGCATCATGTGGTAGAGGTTCACCTTGTCGGGCGCTTGCAAGCCCTCGCGCGACCAGCCCTCGTACACGCAGGGGTCGTAACCGCCGTTGCTGGCGTAAGGGCAGGCCCGGCCCCGTCCGCCATCCTGGCCGACGCCCCGCACATAGGCCAGCGAGGCCCGCAGGGCAAAGCCGCCCAGGTCGGACGCCGGCACGATGTTATACCGGCCCGAGGCATCCACCCCGTACAGGTCCGCGTAAGGAATGTTGACGAAGTGCATACTGCGGAAGCCGTCGTTCTGGATGGTTTCCGCCCGGCCCCAGATGTAATCGACGATGTGGGTGTAATAGGGCGACACGCTGGCCGACCAGATTTTTTGTTCCGGGTCGTGGAAGGACGCGGTGAACGAGAAGTTGTAGGCGGTCTCAGGCTGAAGGTCCAAATTGCCCTGATAGCCGTTGCCGTCGCCCATCCAGTTGATCATGGATTTCTGCGAGTTGCCGGTCCAGGCGTAGCGCTCGTAGAGGTTGGGGGAGCGCATCTTCCGGGCGAAACCGAGTTCGTACTTATCCCAATCGTGGGGGACGTAGCTCGCCAGGGCGGTCACGTCGAAATTCACGTCGGTGCGGGCGCGGTCGGCGGCGTTGAACGGGTCCGACCAGAAGCGGTCGGTGGCGTCGTTGAAGTAGCCATGCACTTGCCCGGTGTCCATCCACACCGTGTCGTTACGCACGCCCAAGAGGGTGGTCCATGCCTTGTCCCAATCGGCCTGCCATTCCACGAAGGTGCCCATCCGGTTGCGGAAGCCGTTGTTGACGCTGATGAAATCCAGCGGGTAATTCTTTTCGCCCGGCCACCAGTCGTCGAGCGTCTGGCGGAAGAACTCGTTGCCGACGTGCAGGGTGTGGGACTCATCCAAAAACACATGGGCGCGGAGCCGATACCCTAAGTCCGAGCCGTCGGATTTCATCGGCATGGTGGTGCTTTTGCGGTCTTCCAGCATGTCCATCGTGTGCCAGGTCTGGTGGAAATAGACCTTGGCGTCCAGTTGGCCCCAGTCGAAATCGTTTTCGTAATTCAGGCCACCCAGCACCGCGTCGTTGCGGACCATGTCCATGCGCTGGTTGGGAAAGCCTTGATAGGGCAAGTGCTGGCCGGACACGTCCATGGACCACAGTCCGCTGTCCAGCTTGGCCGAGGCGCGGAGGGAATGGTTGGTGGTCATGAACCCGCTGGGAATCACCCGTGGGCCATCGTTGCCCCGGCGGTAATTGCCCGCCTGCACCCAGGAGCCGTTGTAGTCCAGCCGGACGTTTTCATTGGCGTAGCTGGCGCTGGCCGAGGTGCCCACGTTGTCGTTGACGCTGCGGTAAAAGCTGCCGAGTCGGCCCGAGTAAATCTCGCCCTGCGCTTCGGACGCGAATTCTGGCTTGATCGGGTCCACCGCGATGGTGCCGCCCACCGAATCGCCGCCGCCGCTGACCGGGGTGATGCCCGCCATGACCGTGGCCTTGCCGACGGCGGCGGGGGCCACGTAGGACAGCGCCGGGTTCATGTGATTGCTGCACGCCGACGAGATGTTCATGCCATTGACCACCACCTTCACCCGGTCGTCGGCCATGCCATGCACCGCCGGGAGGCTGGACACGCCGCCGCCGGTATTCAGGCTCACGCCGGGGATGTCCTTGAACAGCCCGGCGGTGTCGTTGCCGCGCCCCTGCTCGGACACGAGTCCGGCGGCGTCCAGGGTGTTGGCGCTGAGGGTTTCGGTCATCGCCTGACCGGAGATGGTCAGTTCGTCCAGTTCCACCAAGCCGTCGGCGGCGAAGGTATCCGACAGGCCCGCCAACAGCAGCAGCGAAGCCAAGCATCTCCCTGTGTTGCGGCCTTTCGCATCCTTGCCCAAAGGGGTCTTGTCTTCGTACTGTTTCAGCAAGCGATTACTCCTCGGATTGGCTCGTATGCCCTTAAACCACCGCGTATTGAACTTCCCAAGGCGGTTGGACGTAGGGTGGGTTAGGCGCACACCACGAGAAATTTAATATCCCCGCCGCTGTTGCCGTGCGCCGTAACCCGCCATGCCGATTAGGACGATGGGTTACGGCGCACGGTAGACCGCCAAGAAATATCAAGCCTGACCTAGCGCGTGCGCCTAACCCACCCTACATCGGAAATGTTCAGTCGCCGGAATTCAGAAAACCGAACGCCTAAGCACTAGCCATGCCAATAAGCTCAAGTCGAGGCAGGGGCTTGATTCGAGACGGGATTTCGCGGAGCGGGGCGACGAATGGGGGTTGGATGCGCTGTGGCATTTCACACACCCGCGCTTGGCGTGGCATCCGGGAGCGAACGCCCCCCGTCTTGACTAGCCCTGGCTGACTTGAATCACCAATCACAACGAAATCACGGGTTTACCGGAGCGTCATTGGCCTTCATCGGCAATGGCTTCAAAGGGGCATAAAGCTTGCATTGCTGCGTGGCTTCCAGCATGTTCCAATCCAGAACTAACCGCGCCACGACCGCTATTTTCCGCCCATCGCATGAAACGACATTCCCTTTTTTCCGTCCTCGCCCTGGCGGTTTCATCCGCTATCCACGGGGCGGCAAGCGCCGCTGAGCCGCTCATGGAGGCCATCGACAGCCAGGTGAAATCCAACCAAGCGTCCGCCTCCGCCCAACAGAACATCGACAATCTGAGCGACCAAACCCGGCGGATGCTCGACGAATACCGGGACGCCCTGCGCCGCACCGAAGCGCTCAATGCTTACAACACCCATTTGCGCCGTTTGGTGGCCTCGCAGGACGCGGACCAGGCGTCGCTGGAAAAGCAACTCGGCGACATCGAGGCGACCCGCCGCGACATCGTGCCCTTGATGTTGCGGATGCTGGAAGCGCTGGACCGCTTCGTCCAACTGGACCGGCCCTTCCTGCCCGACGAGCGGGCGCGGCGGCTGGCCGATTTGAAAGACCTGATGAACCGGGCCGACGTGAACGACGCCGAGAAATTCCGCCGCCTGTTGGACGCCTACCGGGTTGAAAACGAATACGGCAAGACCATCGAAACCTACCGGGCCGAACTCAACAGCGGCGGCAATCCCCGCACCGTGGATTTCCTGCGGATTGGCCGGGTGGCGCTGCTTTATCAAAACTTGGATGGCAAGGAGACGGGCGTCTGGAACAGTAAAACCAAGCAATGGCAAACCCTGCCGACCGATTACAACGCCCCGGTGCGGAAGGGCTTGGCCGTGGCCCGCAAGGAGACTCCGCCGGAGTTGTTGCCCATCGCCGTGGACGCGCCGGAGGCTGCCCGATGAACAAGGTTTGGATGGCATTGATTTTGGCGGGACTCACCGGCCCGGCGGCGGCGGGCGAACTGGACGATCTGGTCCGCCAAGTCCAGGAATCCCAGGCCCGTGAGCGCCAAGCCGACGAGGCACGCAAGACCCATTTCCTGGCCGACAAGAACCAGCAGCAAAAACTCCTCGCCGACACCAAGGCGGCGCTGGCCAAGGCCGAGGCGGACAGCAAATCCCTCCGCGAGCAGTTCACCGCCAACGAGGCGCGGATTAAGGAACTCAACGGGCAGATCAAGACCCAGAGCGGCGAGCTAAGCAGCCTATTCAGCGCGGTGCGGGAGTTCTCCGGCAAGCTCAGGACCGACATCGAAAACTCCCTGGTTTCGGCTCAATTCCCTGGCCGCGCCGAGGCGCTGAAATCCCTGGCCGTGGGCAAGGCGCTTCCCGGCATTCCCGAGTTGGAAAAGCTCTGGTCCAGCGCCCTGGTGGAAATGGCCGAATCCGGCAAGGTCGTCAAATTCCCCGGCAAAGTCACTGACGCGGCGGGCGTCCCGCAGCAGATCGAGGTGTACCGGATCGGCGCGTTCGCCGCCCTCGCCAACGACCGATACCTTCGCTATACCCCCGCCGCCGGACTGGTGGAGCCGTCCCGCCAGCCGGATAGCGATCATCTAGCCTTGGCGAAGAATCTGCGGGCCGGGCAAGAATCGCCGGTGAAAATCGCCGTCGATCCGTCCCGGGGCGCCGTGCTGGACCTCGCCACCCGTGCGCCCGAGGGGTTTTCGTGGCTGCCCAAGAGCTTGCAAGGCGTGGTGGCGAACGGGGTTGATTTAGGGATTTTCGGCGTGTTGCTGCTGGCGAGTGTGTGGGCGGTGGCGGTGGCTTGCGAGCGCTGGTTGTTCTATCGCCGGGTCGATGTCGGCCAATATCCCAATACGGCGGCGCTGGAAACGGACCTCACCCGCCATCTCACCGTGATCGGCACCGTGGCGGGCAACGCGCCTTATGTCGGCCTGTTGGGCACCGTGCTGGGCATCATGATGACCTTCCACAAGATGGGCACCGAGAAGAGCGCCATGGATGTGCATAGCATCATGATTGGACTCAGCACGGCCTTGAAGGCCACCGCCATCGGCTTGATGGTGGCGATTCCCTGCGTGGTGCTGAACAACGTCTTGCGCCGCCGCATCCGCGAACTGGTCACAGCCTACGAGGTGCGTCATGGATCATGATTTCGACCAAATCAATGTCATCCCGCTGGTGGATGTCATGCTGGTGCTGTTGGTGATTATCCTCACCACGGCCTCGTTCATTGTGACCGGCGAGGTGCCGGTGGACTTGGCGGAAGCCCAGCAGGTGGAGCAGCAGAACTCTGAAATCCCCGTGATCCTGAGCTTGAAGGCCGACGGCAGCTTGTATCTCGGCAAGACGCTGATTGGCCTGGATAGCGTGGGCGAGGCGCTGAGTTCCTATCCCAAGAGCAAGCAGGTCGTGCTGAGCGCCGACAGCGCCATCATCCTGGACAAGTTCGTCCGGGTGGTGGACGAGACCAAGCGCAACGGTTTCCCCCACGTCAGCCTGCAAGTCGAACACACCGGGCCGGATGCATGACGGAGGCCGGACGATATCTGCGCGGCTTCGGCCTATCCCTGCTGGTGCATGGCGTGCTGGTGGGGACGGCCTTCTGGATGTGGAGCCGACCGCCGCCCAAACCCAAGCCCGAACCCACCCGTTGGGAAGTCAATCTATTCAAGACGGCGGAGCTTCCCCCGCCGCCCGTGGTGGAGGACGCGCCTCCGCCCGAAGCCGATCCCGAGCCGTCCATGGGCGACTTGACGCCGCCTCCGGCCCCCCCCGCGCCCGCCAGTCCCGATCAAGCGCCCGCCTTTGCCGCGCCGAGCTTCGACATGCCCAAGCTGGCCTTGTCGGCGGGTGGCCCGAGCATCGGTGCCATGGCCATTCCCACGACCGGGCTGACCGGCGGGGGCATGGGTCCACCGACGGCGGGCGGTGGGGGCGGGTCCGGCGGGCGCGCGCTGGTCGCGCCCGGTTTCGGTGGCGGCGGCGCGGGGCTGTCGCCCATCGTGCGGATTCCGCCGACCTATCCCATCGAGGCGCGGCGCAAGAAAATCGAAGGCTGGGTGCGGGTGGAAATGACCGTGTTGGAGAACGGCTCGGTCACGGACGTTAAGGTGAGAAAGGCCGAGCCAGCGGGCGTCTTCGAGCAAGCCGCCATCGCCGCGATTGCCCAGTGGAGATTCAGCCCGGCCACGGAAAACGGCAAACCGACGCGGCGGCGGGCCGGGCAGACCTTGAAGTTTGAGTTGGATAAGTAGGGTGGGCATGTACTCATGCCCGCCAGAACGCCCATCAAACCGCGAATCGGTGGGCATGAGTACATGCCCACCCTACGGGAATTCTCCGCACTAAGCCGACACTTCCATTCCGTTACTAATCGGAAACCAACATGCGACGCGCTCTACTGTTACTCCCGTTATTTTCTGCGCTGGCCGTGGCCGAGCCGGAAATGCACGACCATCACCATCATCACCACGAAGCAGCAGCCGCCGCGCCGACGGTGGACCCGGCAATCTTCAAGGAATTCCAGGCCATCGAAGCCCTCGCCGCCAAATCGGCCTACGGGGAGGCCGAAGCCAAAATCCAAGCCTTGCTGCCACAACTCAAGGACAACCCCGCCGCCGAAGCCTTGTTGCGGCGCAATCTCGCCACCCTGCACGGGATGCAGAAGCACTACGTCCAGGCCGCGCAAGCGCTGGAGCAAGCCTTGGCGCTGCGAGCTTTGCCTGCGGCGGACGCCACCCAGGCCCAATTGGAGCTGGCCCAATATCACCTCGCGACGGAAAACTACCCCAAGGCCGCTGACACGCTGTCCGTCTGGATCGAACAGGCGGCCAACCCCACGCCGGAACATTTCCTGTTGCTGGCGGACATCCGCACCCGGCTCAAGCAATACCCCGAAGCCGCCGCCCTCATCGAACAAGCCATCGCCCGCGCCCCCCAGCCCAAGCCGGAGTGGTATCAACGGCTGCTCGGCCTTCACCACGAGAGCCACAATCATCAGGGTTGCGCCAAAGCCCTCGCCGCGTTGATCGACCGCTTCCCCGACAACGCCCTGTACTGGAACCAGTTGACGGGCATTTACCAGGAAATGGGCGACGAGCCGAAAGCCCTGGCTGTCCGGCAATTGATGTATCAGCGGGGGATGCTCAAGTCGTCCGCCGAAATCGTGCAACTGGCGCAGGTGTTGCGTTACCGGGGCTTGTCGGGAAGAGCGGCGGAGCTTTTGCAGCGGGAGATCGAGCGGGGCGGGGTCGAGGGCAGCGTCAAGCATTTGGAGTTGCTGGCCGATGCTTGGACCGAGGCCAAGGATTTGGGCAAAGCCGCCGTTGCCCTGGAAAGAGCGACGGCCCAAACGGACGTCGCCGACACCCGGCACCGGCTCGGCCAGATTTACAGCGAGTTGCATGATTGGAGCAAGGCGCGGCAATCGCTGGACCGGGCCTTGGCGCAAGGCAATCTCAAGAATCCCGGTGGGGCGTGGCTGCTGCTGGGCTTGGCTCACTACCGGCTCAATGAGAAGGAGCAGGCCCGCGACGCCTTCACCAAGGCGCAAACCGCGCCCGCCGTCCGGCAGACGGCCCGGCAGTGGTTGGAGCATATGGACAAGGAGGCGGGGCAGCGCCATTCGTAATTTGTGGGGTAGTGGGAGCGGGCTTCAGCCCGCGACAATCGAGCCTGATCGTGGGCTAAAGCCCACTCCCACCCTAACGGGCGCTCAACCGCGCTTCCGGTGCCACCACTTCCCCGTCCATCTCCAATTCAATCCGCAGCCGCTTCGCCATCGCCTGGGCGGCCTTGCCGTCCTTGAACGGCCCGGCCACCACTCGATAGCGTCCACCGCTCAGCGACATCGCCCGCGCCGGAATCTGTGGACCCATGTGGTTCAGCACCGCCGCCGTGCGCCGGGCGGTCAGTTCGTCGCCGGTTTCCAGCGCCGTGACGAACCAGTTCTCGCCCATCGCCATCAGCGGCGGGGCTGGCGGCTGGCCGTACAACTCATCCGGTGGCGCCAGCGCCACCGCCTCGCGGACGAGCTGGGCCACGGTCGGCGAGTTCGCCAGCACCGGCACCGGAATCCCCCGCGTCTCGGTCAGCGTCGCTTCGATCTTGTTCCAATCCAGCGTTTGCCCCTGCTTCTTCTCGATGTCCTTGAGCTTGGCGTAGAGGTTCTTTTTCAGCGCCTTCTCGTTCAGCTCCTCGTGGGGCGCGTGGGCTTCCAGATAAAGCTGGTCATCTTGCCAACCCAGCAGATAGGGCTGATTGATGATCCGCACCGGCGTCTTGACCGGCGTGGCCTGGAACAAAAGCTTGATGTCCTCCGGGTAGAGCCTGAGGCAGCCGTTGCTGGCCCGGAAGCCGATGGCGTAGGGCTTGTTGGTGCCGTGAATCAGATAGCTGGGCCGGCTCAGGTACATGGCGTATTCGCCCAGCGGATTGTCGGGGCCGGGCGACACCGCCGCTGGCAGGGGATCGCCTTTTCTGGCGTGGTCGCGGCGGATGGATTCCGGCACATACCAAGTGGGCTGCGCGGTCTTGCGGTCCACGTACATATCGCCGGTCGGCGTGGAGCGGCCTTCCCGGCCAATGCCCACGGGATACGTCACCACCCCGCCGCTGGTTTTGCCGGGAAAGGCGAACAGCCGCATCGCCGCCAGATTGACGACGATGCCCCGGCGCGGCGCGTCCGGCAGGACGAATTGCAGGGGCAGCACGGCCCGCCGACCGGCGTCCGGCACCCAGGTGTCGAGGCCCGGATTGGCGGCGCCGATTTGCTCGTGGCCCAGGCCGTAATGGCGGGCGATGTCCGCCAGGCTGTCGCCGTCCCGGACCTCGACCGTCGCCAACTGGCCGACGAGGCTGTCGTCCTTGCCCAACGGGAAGCGGTGGTGTTCGATGTCCTCGGGCGCCGTCGGCAGGGTGACGTGGAAGCGTTCGGCGGGTTGGAACCAGGCACAGCCGGGCAGCAATCCGGCGATGAGTATCAGCCAAGCGAATCGCGCCCGTGGGGGATGTAACGCGAAGCTTTCCTTGCTGGCGAGAAGGGATGTGGTTGGCATAAAAAGCGGACTCTCAGGGCTATTCCATGAATGAAAGACTGCCATCAAAACGCACATCCTATGCCAGCGGCTCAGGGCTTCGCGCCCGACTCCTTGGGCTGGGTGAATTTCCGGTAGTCGATGGCGAGCTTCAACCCGGCGAACTTGCCGGACAGGCGGACCAGTTCGTCGGTGGCCGGATCGAAGAACAGCTTGGCCTCGGCCAAGCGGCGCTTCTCGTAGTCCGGCTCGACCGGCTCGGCCTCCGCCTTGAAGCGGTACAGCAAGATTCTTAGACCCTCGTGGGGGAAATCCTCCGCCGGTGGTCCCATCACATTCAGGATGTCCTGGCGGTGCGGCAATTGGGCGGACAGCTTGGGCAAATCGCCGGGATCGACCTTCAATTGCTTCTTGCCCTGGTCCACTTTGGCGCTGCCCAGGGCGCGGATCGAGGCTTCCAGGAATATCGGCGGGGCCATTTCCAAAAATAGGGGGGAGAAGTCGAACGCGGCCAGTTTGTGTTCGGGGCTGTAGCTCAGCGCGAAGCTGATGGTCTTGGCGGCCTGCTTCTTGGTCGCGGCGGGGTCGATGCGGAAATCCAGAAAGTCCCGGTGGCCTTGGGGGAGCGTCTCGCTCCGGCTGGGCCGCAGCTTGGTGAGGTACATGAAGTCCTCGCTGGTCAGCACTGGGTGGTGCAAATGCAGGATGAAATGCCGGTCGGCGACTTCGACGCGGACATGGTTATCGAAGTCGGCCAGTTGACCCTTGATTTCCAGGAGCCGCAGCCAGACACAGCCGGAAAGGCTCAGGGCGAGGAACAGCGTTAGGAACAAGGCGGGGCGGGGCTTGAATGCTTGCATGGCTGAAAGATTAGTGAGACGGAAACCGCCGAAGCGAGTGCAAGTATGCCATTGAGATAGTCTGAATTCCCCATGCGGTGGCACACCGCCATTAAGTTAAGGGTTTTCCACCTGACAAAAACGCTCGTAGTCCCGCCCCTTTGACTCCGCTCAGGACAGGCTTTAGCCGGTTTTCCCGGTCGGTTTACCGTCTGCTCGCGCAACGATCCTGAGGTTAGGCTATCGAAAAGCAAATAATTGTCCATGGCATATAATGATATGGCTGCATCCCAGGTGAAATCCGCGGTTATATAGAAACCCAGCCTGATTGCATGGTTTTAACGGGGTACACCCTATTAGGTAGATGGGATTTAAACTATGCCAATAATCAATACACTGGTAGATACCTATGCGGTAGAAGCCTGGCGAAAAATATTTACATCAATCTCGCCAACGATCCGGGACGCTTTGAATCAGATACTACAAGCGGAAGGTGCCGCGATTTCGGACGAATTCTACAGGGCGCTTTTTAAAGACCCCTTGGCGAAATCGTTCCTAGCGCATGAGACCGTCAACAAACGCTTGCGTGGCGCCTTGCTGAACTGGCTGGTGCGATTGTTCAGCCTATCCAATGAGGACGAATTTCTAGCGCTGGCAGCGCATCAGTTGCAAATCGGTGCGATTCACGCCCGGATCAAACTGCCTGCGCCGCTGCTGAGTGCGGGTATACGGGTTATTCGCGCCAGTATTAACGCAAGGCTTAAGGCATTGCCACTTAGTACCGAGGATTTTTTCGCCGCCCAAATCTATGTTTTTGAACTGCTCAGTCTGGCCGAGGGCTTGCTGATGAGCGCTTACGCCTGTGACTTGCAACAAGAGGCGCGGGGCGACGAAGCGTATCGAATAGCCGCTACTCGCCAAAATCTTTCGGTGGAACGGGAACGGCAACGGGCGGCCTTGTCGGAATGGGTCAACGATTTTCTTTTCCGCCTGCGGATGACGGGGCGGACAACCAATATGGAGAAACTCGCCAATTCCGAATTTGGAATGTGGTTTAAGCACAAGGGTAAAGTCTTGTTCGATGATATGCCCGAGGCTAGAACCATTCTGGATAGTATCGAACAGATCGACCAAGCGATTCTTCCCCAGTTCAAGGTGGGGTTGGTGTTTGGTCCCAGCGCGGATCGGCTGATAGGGGAACTGCGGGGAATTGTCAATATGCTGCGCTATATGCTCAACGATATGTTTGAGCGGCTAGCGTGTATTGACCAAGGGTTTGATGCGATTACCGGGTTATATAGTCGGCTTCACCTGGGGGCGGTTTTGATGCGGGAGCAACAGCAGCATTTGGAATCGGGACATTCCTTTGGGGTGCTCATCGTTAGAATCGACAAACTCGACGCGGAGCGCTCGGACGATGATTTGAACAATATCCTGCTAAGGCAGGTATCGACCATCATGCTGGAATCCACCCGTGTCAGCGATCACCTATTCCGTTATGGTAACAGCGAATTCTTGGTCTTAGCCGTGGAAACGACCCGCGAGACCACCTTGAATATCGCCACCGCGCTCCGGTCTCGCCTGATGGCCCATGAGTTTTTCCTACGCGGAGACTCGGCCATACGCTTAACGGTGAGTATTGGTGCCGTCCAATACGACGGCCATCCAGACTATATGGAATTACTCCGGCGAGCGAAACACTCGGTCGTCAGGGCTTCGGTGCAAGGAGGCAATCAAGTGGTTGCGGCATGGGAGCATCCAGAGCCGTAGCTTGAATTGGAACGCTGCGGAAATTCCAGGGCAATCGCGCCATCGTCAAAAGCCGCGCTTCATCCATGGCGCGATTGCCCTGGCGGAAATCCACCCGCCATTCCCCATCCCCACCCCCGCCAGTACAATCCCCCACTTTTCGCCGCCCACAACAAGGAGCAACCCATGGCCCTACTGTTCGGTTGTCACGACCCTTCCCTCAGCGCGGAGCGGCTGGAACGCCTGCTGGACGCGGTGGGGGAGGGCGTCCTGTTCCGGGAAACCCTGGCCTCCGCCCAATCGGAAGGAAGCCTCTGCGCCGCCTTCGGTGGAGAAGCCCACCGCGCCGAAGGCGGAATACTCGCCGCCATCATCGGCTTTCCCCGCTGGAAAAATGCCGGACTGGCGGACCTCGCCAAGTCGCACGGCCACGCGGTGGCGCTGGCCGAAGCCTATCGGCGCACGGGCGAAGGCTTGTGCGGCGAACTGCTCGGCGCGTTCAGCCTCGCCGTCATCGACCCGGCCCGGAACACCGTCCTGTTGGCGCTGGACCGCATCGGCCAGCATCATCTTTTCTACGCCCGCACCGCCGCCGGATTGGTGTTCGGATCGAGCGCCGACGCCGTGCTGGCGCACCCAAGCGTGAGCGGCGAAATCGACCCGCAGGCCGTGTTCGATTACGTCTACTCCCACCACTGCCCCAGCCCCGGTTCCATTTATAAGCACATCCGCAAGCTGGACGGCGCCGAATGCCTGATTTACCGGGACGGCGGCTTGCGCCTGACGCGCTATTGGCAACCAGAATTCGACGAGCAAGCCGGATCGCAAGACGCATTGGCCGAACAACTCCGCGCTTCGATCTTCGGTGCCGTGGCGCGGTTCGACGGCGGCGCGAGAGTCGGCGCGTTCCTCAGCGGCGGGCTGGACAGTTCCACCGTGGCGGGTGCCTTGGCGCGGGTCAAGCCGGACGGGGCCGAGACCTTCTCCATGGGCTTCCCGGTGGAGGGCTACGATGAAATGGCCTACGCCCGCCTCGCCGCGCGGCACTTCAAGACCCGCCAGCACGAGTTCTACCTCAGCCCCGACGACGCCGTCGCCGCCATCCCGAAAATCGCCGCCGCCTACGACGAACCGTTCGGCAACTCGTCGGCGCTGCCCACGTATTTCTGCGCCCGGCTGGCGAAGGCGCATGGCATCGACGTGCTGCTGGGCGGCGACGGCGGCGACGAGTTGTTCGGCGGCAACGAGCGCTATGTTAAGCAGCAAATGTTTGAACCCTACGGCGCGCTGCCGCCGTGGGCGCGGGCCGGGCTGGAAGCTGGATTGCGGGGACTGCCGGCGGGATTGATGGAGCGCTTCCCCGTCCGCAAGATCGCCCGCTACATCGAACAGGCCAAGGTGCCGCTGCCGGATCGGCTGCACGACTACAACTTCCTGCACCGGGTCAAGCTGGCCGAGGTGTTCGCGGCGGACTTCCTCGACGGGGTGGATGGCGACGCGCCGCTGGCGAATCAGCGCGGGAGCTACCACCGCCCGCCCCAGGCGTCGGCCCTCAACCGGATGCTGTACCTCGATTGGAAGATCACCCTGCACGACAACGACTTGGTGAAGGTCAACAAGATGTGCGAACTGGCCGGGGTGCGGGTGGCTTATCCGCTGTTGGACGACGACGTGGTGGACCTGTCTTGCCGCGTCCCGTCCCGGCTCAAGATCAGGCGGGGGCGGCTGCGCTGGTTCTACAAGCAGGCCATGGCCGGGTTTTTGCCCGAGGCCATCCTCAAGAAATCCAAGCACGGCTTCGGCCTGCCGTTCGGCATCTGGCTCAAGGACCACGCGCCGCTGCGGGAACTGGCCTACGACAGCGTGAACGCGCTCAAGCGCCGATCCTATTTCCGGGCCGATTTCCTCGACCAGGCCATCGCCATGCACCGCTCCGGGCACGCCTCGTATTACGGGGAGTTGATCTGGATGTTGATGATGCTGGAATTGTGGTTCGCGGCGAAGGCGGGCAAATCTGCCTAGCGTGTCTTTCATTTTGTGGGAGTGGGCTTTAGCCCACGACAGCCGGGCCGTGGGCTAAAAGCCCACTCCCACCCATGCTTGCACTGAACTTTCCATGTCCAAGAACCCCAAACTCATCGTCTTTTCTTCCCTTTTCCCCAGCGCCGCCCGTCCCAGCGCGGGCGTTTTCATCCGCGAGCGTATGTTCCGGGTGGGCGAGCATCTGCCCTTGGTGGTGGTGTCGCCGGTGCCTTGGTTCCCATTCCAGGGCTTGATCCGCCGCTTCAAGCCCCATTACCGGCCCCTGCCCGCCAAGCTCGAAACGCAGAGCGGCTTTCAGGTCCACTACCCGCGCTTCCTCGCCGTGCCCGGCCTGTTCCGCAGGCTGGATGGACTCTCCATGGCGCTGTGCTGTTGGCCGCTGCTGCGCCGCCTGAAGCGGGACGGGCACAACCTCATCGACGCCCATTTCGCCTATCCCGACGGCTACGCCGCCATGCGCTTGGGCCGCTGGCTGAACCTGCCCGTCACCATTACCCTGCGCGGCACCGAAGTCCCCATGGCGAAATCCGCGCCACACCGGAAGCTGATGCTCGCGGCCCTGGCCGGGGCTAGGCGGGTGTTCGCGGTGGCGGATTCGTTGAAACAGCACATGGCGGCACTGGGGGCGGACGCCTCGAAAATCCGGGTGGTCGGCAACGGGGTGGACACGGCGGTTTTCCACCCGCTGGACAAAGCCGAAGCCCGCCGGGCGCTGGGCATTCCCGACGATGCGCTGGCGCTGGTGACAGTCGGTGGGCTGGTGGAGCGCAAGGGCTTTCACCGGGTCATCGAATTGCTGCCGGAGTTGCGTCGCAAATATCCGACGCTTTGTTATCTGGTGGTGGGCGGGGCCAGCCCGGAGGGGGATTGGTCCGGGCGTCTGCGGCGGCAGGTGGCGGAGTTGGGGCTAGGTGATGCGGTGCGGTTTCTCGGCGCGATGCCGTCCGCCGCCTTGAAGGAACCACTATCGGCGGCGGATGTGTTCGTGCTTGCCACGTCCAACGAGGGCTGGGCCAATGTGATTCTGGAAGCCATGGCCTGCGGCTTGCCGGTGATTACCAACGACGTGGGCGGCAATCGGGAAGTGGTGGGCCGGGACGAGCTTGGCTTGGTCGTGCCCTTCGGCGAGCCGGAGGCGTTACGGGGCGCTTTGGACCGGGCCTTGTCCACGACTTGGGATCGGGCGGCGATTATCGACTATGCCAAGGCCAATGGTTGGGAGGGGCGGGTGGCGGTGTTGCGTGGGGAGTTTGGGCGGTTGATGAAAGAGGGTTACTAATCTTTTCTTGAGTGATAAGCCCCGCCATTTCGGCATCCTTGCCGGAAGGACAGATTTTCTGGACTAATGCATCTTGTGATACCGAATCGCGTTAAACTACCCCTTTCTCCCCAAAGATTCATAATTTACCTTTGGCTTACTCGAAACAAAAAATAAAATGACAGCTAAGAAGAAATGGAAAGTGAGTAAAGACCCGCTATACCGGGGTGATGCTAAGAACTCTGTGTGCATCCCGAATCCAACAGCAGATGATTCTATTGTTCGACACATAATGTATTTTGAAGGGCCAGGTCGAGAAACACCATATTTATCTACATCAGAAGAGTATGAGCTTGCTGAAAGCTTTTCAGATGGGGCTGTTTGGCAGACATTCGTAAAATTGGCTCAGAAGGAATCCGTCAGGCACATTAGTCGTGACGAGCTATTGTCGTCAATGAAAGGCAACGGGAAAGGGAAAGCTAAATGGCCAAATGCATTCGAAGTAATGCAAGCCCGCCGGTACGTGGAGCAGTGGGGTGAGCACTTGTTGGATTTTCGAGAGGTTAACAATCCAATTGAAGTAACAAAGAAAATATTTTTAAAATCATGAAACTTCACTCCTGTCAGAATTGCTGGTTTAACGGTCTCCAATACGGGGCACTAGGCTTGCCCATAGGTTATTGTTCTTTGCACAAAAAGATTCTAAATGTTCCAGATAGTAGCACATGCGGTTTGCATCTCCGAAAAGACCTCGTCGTTGGTCGGGCAAAAGAAATATCTGAAATTCATAAGAGACATTATTCTATTGAGTTTGTTGGCCGCATCGTTGATGGTAAAGCCTATGATGGCGATGTTTCTGACAACAATGAAGATATTGAAGTACTAAAGAAGGATTCTGTCGCTGATGCGGTTACAGATTACGGTGAACTCGGTTCAACCATAGAATCATTAGCGCAGTTAAAAGCCACGCCCGGTGCCCGAGCAGAGCTGGCAATGCTTAGTTTGGGCCGGGGTTATATCAATAACTGCATATCAAAAAACGGAAGGTGGACTAGTGGGTTGCATTTGTATTGGTGGAGTCGTCGGAGACTAACAAATATACCAGAAATTAAAGTTGAAGATTTGCGGAGCGTTGGCGCAACTCAGCTATCTCGGCAAACAGATATGACTGCGTGGTCGTTGATTATGCTAAGACTTACTTTTATTGAAGATATTACCACTTATGCCCATCAGCAAGGTGATCCTTTTGGTAAAATTCCAAGCTTAACTGAACAAGCCGCTTTGGCTTTAAATACCTTTAGCCTGCGCAATTTAGCCAAATGGTTAAAGTCAGAGGCAATCCCTCAACTTGATAGGTATCTTCCAAGCAGTCGTTATGCTGAGTTGGCGAAAGAGTTGCATTCAGGACGGGTGGATGCAGAAGCTCAGCAATACATTCCAACTGACCCGCAAACTCGCCGTTAAATTTGGCGTTACCTGAACGGTGGATTCTCGAGTGTTACCGCGAAAACCGCTGATACGGCCTGCGCCGTCCCCGCTGGGATTTGGGATGAAGCTTCCCCCCGATCCTGGCGCGGGCCGACGGGCATGGCGGGCGGGTTGGGACGATGACGGGCACCGCCGCCACGGGAACCACGCCCCGGTAAGTCCACAACGAGTGCAATGTAAAACTGACCGGCGGCACGGTGAGGGCGATGAGTCCGATGCCGACCGGGTACGAATACCCGGCCTGTTCCACAGCGGTGGAAAGGGCGATGGATTGCATCAGGCCTACCCCGCACACCATCCAGAAGCGCAGGAAAGTCCGGCTCGATGCCTGGCAGGCAAAGCTCCAGCGGGTGTTTATCAGATACGAAACCAGGGTGGCGAAAGTGAACGCGAAGCCGTTGGCGGTGGGCGGCGTCCAGCCATTGAGTTCAATCGCCGTCACCGCGTAGGCCGAATGGCAGCCGGTGACGAACACGCCCGACACGCCGAACCGGACGGCCCGCTTGATGAGTGGCCGGTTCACGCGGCCTCAAGCACCGCCAGCAAGGAAATGCCAAACGGCAAATCAAAGCGGCGCAGCAACGCGGCCTCGCTGCCGAACAAGGCGAGAAAGACTCGGTTGATCGGCCCGGCGGGCAACTCTTCGCCCAGACTGCCGCCACTTTCGCGGGGCAGCAGCCGATCCACCAGCCGCGCCGCCACGGCCAGCGGCGCCAGCCATAAATTGAAATAGGACAGCCGCACGATCCGCAGCCCCGCTTCCTCGCCGCATTGCCGCAGCGTCCGCCCGTTGTAGCGCCGGTAATGATGGACGTTGGTGTCGTGACGGCTCCACAGCCAGGCGTGGGCCGGGACCGTCAGCAGGATTTGGCCGCCGGGCCGGATCAAGCCGCGCAAGGCACGCAAGGCGGCCACGTCATCCGGGATGTGTTCCAGCACATCGAACAGGCACACCAAGTCGAAGCTCGGCCCTGCGAAAGGCAGCCCATCGGGCAGATAGCCTTTCCGCACCGGAATGCCGGTCTTTTCCGCCGCCCTGGCCCGTGCGTAATCGTCTAGTTCCACCGCGCTGACCTCGCCGAAGCGATTCAGCATGGCGAGATTGCCGCCGGTGCCCGCGCCGATTTCCAGGATGCGGGCGGCGGGTTTCGGTGCCAAGCCCTCGATCACTTCCGCCAAAATCCGCCGCCGGCCCACGTACCACCAATGCTGGTCCTCGGTGCGGGCCATGGTTTCGTAAGCCGCCGGATTCATCGGGCGGCCTCCTGGCGGCGGCGGTCGTTGATGACGTAGAGCGGACCCCGGCGGCCTTCCAGTTCCACCCCGCGCTTATATCTGGCCCGCACCAGATAGACGGGCCGCTGTTTGGATTCCATATAGATTCGCCCCACGTATTCGCCCAGCACGCCGACCCCGATCAATTGCACCCCGCCCAAGAACAATACCGTCGCCAGCAGCGAGGCGTAGCCGGGCACGTCGATGCCGGACACCAGGGTGCGGCCCACGATGAAGGCCAGATAGCCGAACGCCGCCGCCGCCACCAGCAGGCCGAGATAGGTCCACACCCGCAGCGGCATGGTGCTGAAGCTGGTGATGCCTTCCAGGGCGAAATTCCACAGCTTCCAGCCGGAGAACTTGGTCTCGCCCGCGGCGCGGGGCTGGCGGATGTATTCGATGATCTTGGTGCGGAAGCCCAGCCAGGCGAACAGCCCCTTCATGAAGCGGCGGCGCTCGGGCAAGAGCTTCAAGGCGTCAACCACCTTGCGGTCGAGCAGGCGGAAGTCGCCGACGTCCTCCGGGATGCGCGAGTCGGACACGAGATTGTGAATGCGGTAGAACCACGTGGCGGTTTTGCGCTTTAAGAAAGAATCGGAGGTGCGGTCGCAGCGCTTGGCGAGGACCACCTCGAAGCCTTTTTCCCATTCGGCCACCAGGCGCGGCACGATCTCGGGCGGGTCTTGCAGGTCGGCGTCCATGGGGATGACCGCGTCGCCGCTGGCTTCCTGCAAGCCCGCCGTGAGGGCCGCTTCCTTGCCGAAATTGCGGGACAGGTCCACGAGGACGAGGCGGGGATTCTTTTTCGACGCTTCGATCAGATAATCTAGCGTGCCGTCGGTGCTGCCGTCGTTGACGAACAGGTATTCGAGGTCGTGCCCCGCCATTTGCCCCAGGACGGAGTCAATGGCGGCGAGGAAGCGGGGGATGGCCGCGACTTCGTTATAGACGGGAACGACGAGTGAAATGGTCGCCATGGGCGGGCCTCCTTGCCTGATGTGTCGGAATAATAATGGGCCATGGGGGCACCTTTCCTGTCCGGGAACTTTAAATCATAGGGGGAATGGGGAGTACCCGGTTGAGTTACTTACGGCTTTGGGGGTAGGGCAGGGCTGTTCAATGCTGGGTTTCCGTGTCGGAGTATTGAACGGCCCTGCTTCAAGCCATTCTCGAAGCCAGCGTAGATTGAATTTACAAAACCACGCACACATTAAATGAGTGAAATAACCTTATATTTGCATATCGGAGCCACCAAGACGGGTACGACAGCCTTACAGCGATTCCTTGAGCAAAACGCCTCAAGGCTAGTGAAGGAGTTTGGGGTTTTATACCCCAAGCTTGATGACAGAAGTTTTTTTGAGCGCTGGCGAGACCGCCAACGGCGGTGGCAGGGAAGCTATTTTGAGAATAGCGATGGTTCTGACGACGTTAATATCCTTGCGGGCTGCATTGAATACTGCAAGCGCAAATCCCTCAAGTCAATCGTGATAAGCCATGAGGGCTTCCTGGTGAATTGGCATGAGCGGATGGGGGAATTAGCGGGAAAACTGGATGCCGATATTAAGGTCATTTGTTATGTCAGAAGGCAGGATCATCATTTGGAATCGGCATGGAAGCAATGGGGCCATAAATTCACGTCTTCCCACCGGATTATCGAATCGTTATCCACCCACGAGGCGATGTGGGGGGGATGGCGGCTAACCGACTGGGATGTATTGCTTCTGCCGTGGGCGCGGCACTTCGGGCGCGAAAACATTATTGTGCGCCCCTATGAGAAGCGACAAATGAGCGACGGGGTGTTGTCGGATTTCCTCAAAACCATCCAGGTGGATTGGCCGGGAAAACCGACATTGCCGGAGAATGAAAACGCTAATACGGGGCTGTCCCGCGATGCGGCGGAGTTCTTATCCCTGTTGTCTTTGAATAAAGATGGCGATAAGGACAGCGTGAATCACCGGCTGCATAATATTGTCTATAGGATTTTATATGACCATTATCGGAACCAGCCGTTTGAATCGCATTCCATTCTGTCCCCCGCCGAGCGGCTGGAGATATTGAATAAGTATGAGCATTCCAATCAGCAAGTGGCTAGAACCTATTTAGGGAGGGCGGATGGCCGCTTGTTTTATGAGCCATGGCCCAGTGTTGATGAGGCTTGGGAGCCTTATGAAGGGTTGACTTTGGAGCGGGCTATATCAATAGTCACAACCTTATTGCACGGTATTTATAGTAAATTTGGCTTTTATATTAAGGTTTATTATAAGCTCAAGGCATGGGGTAAAGCGCTTAAGTCTTTATCCCGGATAAATCCCTTTTAGGCGGGGGAGCATAGACGAAGGAGGCGCATCGGGCGGGGTGGGATGATGCGCTTCGTGCCTCAGCGCATATGGCCCTTAATCCAGTAACTCAATGCACCCCCGCCCGCATCTTCCTCAATACCTCGTCCGACACCCGCATCAGCCGACCATCGGGCTGCAATGACAGCCGTCCGGTCTCGACCTGCCCCAGCCGCTCCAAACCCCACTGGCTCAGTCGGCACACATCCCCGTTCTGCACCACCCGCGCCTCGGGCACATGGCAGTCCCGCGCAATCTCCGCATTCGCGGCCAAATGCCGGGGCGTGCCGTGGACCGGAATCACCAGCGGCGGACGCACCCAACCATACAGCCGCCGCAGGTCGTCTTGGGCGGGATGGCCCGACACATGAATGTGGGCCTCGTGGTCGGTGACGAGCCGCACGCCCAGCGACCGCAGCCGCTGGTGGACCCGCTCCACCGGACGCTCGTTGCCGGGGATCATCCGCGACGAAAAAATCACCATGTCGCCGGGGTCCAGCAGCAAATCGGGATGGCGGTCCTCCGCTAGCTTGGTCAGGGCCGAGCGCGGCTCGCCCTGGCTGCCGGTGCAGGCGGCGAACACTTCCTCGCGGGGCAGATGCCCCAGAAACCGGCCATCCACCAGGGCGGGCAACGCCTCCGGCCAGTAGCCGAGGCCACGGGCCACCGCCACCATGCGTTCCATGGCCTGCCCCACCACGCCGAACCGCCGCCCCAGCACTTGCGCCACCCGCGCCAGCGTCACCAGCCGGGCCACATTGCTAGCGAACGACGTAACGACGATCCGTCCCGCCGCCTGCTTGCCCACCTCACGCAGCGGCTCGAACAAGCCGCTTTCCGAACCGGTGTGGCCGGGCACGACGGCGTTGGTGGAATCACAGACCACCGCCAGCAGCGGCTCCCGTTGCAGCGCGTGCAGCCGCCGATGATCGTAGCTCTTGCCAATCACCGGGCGGTCGTCCAGCTTCCAGTCGCCGGTGTGCAGCACCGAGCCGACCGGGGTTTGGAGCAACAGCGCGTTGGGTTCCGGGATGGAATGGGTCATGCCGATGTATTCCACCGTGAACGGGCCGACCGCCACCCGCTGGCCGATTTCCACCTCGATCAAGGGCGCGTCGTCGAGTCCGGCGCGGGCCAGCTTGGCGCGCACCAGCGCCGCCGTGAAGGGCGTGGCGTAGATGGGGCAGCGCAGGCGCGTCCATAGATAGGGGAGGGCGCCGATGTGGTCCTCGTGGCCGTGGGTCAGGAGTATCCCCGCGAGGCGGTCGCGGCGGTTGGCGATGAAGGCCGGGTCGGCCATCAGCACGTCGTGGTCGGGGAAATCGTCATCGCCGAAGGTCAGGCCCACATCGACGGCGATCCAGGCGCCATCGTGGCCGTACAGGGTGAGGTTCATGCCGATTTCGCCGGTGCCGCCGAGGGGCAGGAACAGGACTTCGTTGGTGGCTGGGTGGATGGATTGCATGATGGATTCGATGGCTCAAGGTTCCGGCGTCACGGGGAAACGCCCGCGTCGGTGGCGGGCTTCATGGCTTGGCGATGCGTCGCCCGAACGCTTCGACGTCATTCCAGTCGGTGAATTCCACCACGGTGGCGGGATCGGTCGGCCCGCCGGTCAGCCACATAATCAGCCGGATGATCGAGCGGTCCCAGAAGCCGTATCTCGGATAATCCAGCTTGCCCGCGAACACCGCCAGTTCCTTGGGGTGCCAGGGAATGCGCTTGAGGAATTTCCGCACATAGGGGTTGGTGTCCGGCTGGTTCTTGCCGGGCTTGCGGGCCACCAGATTGACCGAGAAGAAGGCGTTGGGCTTGGCATCCAAGGTGGTCGCGTGGCGCTGGATGAAATCGACGACGTGCGGGCTGTGCTTGCCATAGCGGATGCTCGCGCCGATGACGATTTGATCGAAGCGGGAAAGGTCAAGCCTGGTGGCTTCCTCAATGGGGGCTAGGACGACTGAGTGCCCGGCTGATTCAATGGTTTGTTGCAGCCGATGGCAAATCGTCAGGGTGTGGCCGTCGGTGGTGGAATAGATGATGAGTATGTTGGTCATGGTGTTTCGACGCGCCCGCTTGGTGCGTGGGTTCGTGGTCCCGCCATTGCAGCAAGAGCCGCTTGAAGGCGGGACTACGAGCGTTATAGGTTCAAAATCCGCCCGTGGCTGTCTCTACAAGCCACTGACTACGCCATTCAGGAAACAATCCCGGTTCGACTTTCCGAACCCCGCACATTATTATGCGGAAGTTTACGTATTCCTCATTCGAGAGTTTTGCCCGGAGGTTTGACCCGCTATGGAACCCACGCTTCCTGATCTTCTGCTGTCCGGCGGCAAGCTCATGCTGATTGGCATGGGCATTGTATATCTCTTCCTGGCCCTGCTGGTGTGGATCATCGGCATCACCGCCAAGCTGCTGCGACGCTATAACCCAGAACCCGAGACGCTCCCGGCCCGCGCGGGCGCGGGCACCGCTTCCGGCCTCAGCGAAGCGGACGTGGTGGCTGTCATCGCGGCGGCCATCCATCGCCACCGGAACCGCTGAGCCGCCCGGCACGCATCCCGATCAAGACATAAAGCTCTTAAAGATCATAAAAGATAAGGAGTCCATTCGATGGCCAATCGCTTAGGCATCACCGACGTCGTGCTTCGCGACGCGCATCAATCCTTGCTGGCAACCCGGTTGCGCATCGAGGACATGCTTCCGATTTGCGAGAAGCTGGACCAGGTTGGTTTCTGGTCGCTGGAAGCTTGGGGCGGGGCCACCTTCGACGCCTGCATCCGCTACCTGGGCGAAGACCCGTGGGAACGCCTCCGCGCCCTCAAGCAAGCCCTGCCCAACACGCCGCTACAAATGCTACTGCGCGGCCAGAACTTGTTGGGCTACCGCCATTACGCCGACGACGTGGTGGATAAGTTCGTCGAGCGCTCTGCCGTCAACGGCGTGGACGTGTTCCGCATCTTCGACGCCGTGAATGACCCGCGCAATTTCGAGCAGGCCGTCCGCGCCACCATCGCCGTGGGCAAGCACGCCCAAGGCACGATTTCCTACACCGTCAGCCCGGTCCACACCATCGACATGTGGGTCGATCTCGCCAAGCGGCTGGAGGACATGGGTTCCCACTCCATCGCCATCAAGGACATGGCGGGGCTGCTCAAGCCCTACGTGGCCTTCGAGCTGGTCAGCCGCCTGAAGGAAGCCGTGGCGGTGCCCATCCACATGCAATCCCACGCCACCACCGGACTCAGCACCGCGACCATCCTCAAGTGCGCGGAAGCCGGGATAGACAACGTCGATACCGCCATTTCCTCCATGAGCATGACCTACGGCCACAGCGCCACCGAGGCGGTAGTTGCTGCGCTCGAAGGCCAGCCCCGTGACACCGGCCTGAACCTCCTGCTGCTGGAAGAAATCGCCGCCTATTTCCGCGAGGTGCGGAAGAAGTACGCCAAGTTCGAAGGGAGTCTCCGGGGCGTGGATAGCCGCATTCTGGTGGCCCAAGTGCCCGGCGGTATGTTGACCAATATGGAAAGCCAGTTGAAGGAACAGGGCGCGTTGGACAAGTTCGACGCGGTGCTGGAAGAAATCCCCCGCGTGCGCGAGGACTTGGGTTTCATCCCGCTGGTCACGCCCACTTCGCAGATCGTCGGCACCCAGGCAGTCATGAATGTGGTGATGGGCGAGCGCTACAAGACCATCACCAAGGAAACCCAGGGCGTGTTGAAGGGCGAATACGGCGCGACGCCCGCCCCGGTCAACGCCGAGTTGCGGGAGCGTGCCCTGCAAGGCGCCGAGCCCATCACCTGCCGCCCGGCGGATTTGCTGGAGCCAGAGATGGACAAGCTGACGGCGGAAGTCCACAGCAAAGCCGCCGCCGAGAACGTCACCCTGGCGAGCGACGAAGTGGATGACGTGCTGACCTACGCGCTGTTCCCCCAGGTCGGCTGGAAATTCCTGCAAAACCGGGGCAACGCATCCGCCTTTGAACCGGCGCCCACCGCCAGTGGCGAGGTCAAGGTGGCGGCGGCGACCGAATTCGATGTCACCGTGAATGGCCGGGTCTACCGGGTCAACGCGGCCAACGAAGGCGTGCTGTCGGTCAACGGCCATGATTACAAGGTCGATGTGACGCCCGCCGTCGGCGCCGTGCCGGTGGTCCGCCCCGCCACCGTGGTGGGCGGCGAAACCGTCAAGGCGCCCATGGCCGGCCACATCCTGCGCATTCTGGTCAAGGAGGGCCAACACGTCGCCGCCAACGCGGTGGTGATGGTGATGGAGGCCATGAAGATGGAGACCGAAATCCGCACCCGCCATGGCGGCGTGGTGGCGAATATCGCCGTCAAGGTCGGCGATACCGTCGCCGCCCAAGACGTCCTGCTTGAACTGGAATGAGGTGAGTGATGGAAGCCTTGATTCAACTCTGGGAAAGCACCGGCCTCTCCAACTTTCAGCCCGGCCAGGTCATGATGATGGCGGTGGGTTTCCTGCTGCTATACCTGGCGATCAAGAAGGAATTCGAGCCGCTGCTGTTGCTGCCCATCGGCTTCGGCGCGGTGCTGAGCAACATCCCGGTGGCGGGCATCGCCGACGAGGGCGGGCTGCTGGCTTATCTCTATCTCGGCATCAAGGCGGGTATCTTTCCGCTGTTGATCTTCATGGGCGTTGGGGCGATGACCGACTTCGGCCCCATGCTGGCGAACCCGAAAACCTTGCTGCTGGGCGCGGCGGCGCAGTTCGGCATTTTCGGCACATTGCTGGGGGCGCTGGCGCTTAATCTGGTGCCGGGGCTGCATTTCACCTTCAAGGACGCCGCCGCCATCGCCATCATCGGCGGGGCGGACAGGCCGACCTCGATTTATGTCGCATCCAAGCTCGCGCCGGATTTGCTTGGGGCGATTGCGGTCGCGGCCTATTCCTACATGGCCTTGGTGCCGCTCATTCAGCCGCCCATCATGCGCGCCCTGACCACGCCGGAGGAGCGCTTGATCGAAATGGCGCAGCTCCGTCACGTCAGCCGCATAGAAAAGATTATTTTCCCCGGCGTGCTGCTGATTTTGAGCGCGATGCTGTTGCCCTCGGCGGCGCCGCTCATCGGCATGTTTTGCTTGGGGAATTTGATCCGCGAATGCGGCGTGGTGGAACGCCTGAGCAAGACCGCCCAGAACGAACTCATCAACGTGGTGACGATCTTCTTGGGGCTGTCGGTGGGGTCCAAGCTCAGCGCTGGCCAATTCCTCCGGCCCGAGACGCTCGGCATTCTGGTGCTGGGCGCGTTGGCGTTCAGCTTTGGCACCGCGTCCGGGGTGCTGATGGCGAAGCTGATGAACATCATCACGCCCGACAACAAGGTCAATCCGCTGATTGGCGCGGCGGGCGTGTCGGCGGTGCCGATGTCGGCCCGTGTCGCCAACAAGGTGGGGCAGGAATCCAATCCCCATAACTTCTTGCTGATGCACGCCATGGGGCCGAACGTGGCCGGGGTGATTGGGTCGGCGGTGGCGGCGGGGGTGTTGTTGGCGCTGGTGCGGTAGGGTATTTGAAGTGACGTAGGTCGGGCATGTACTCATGCCCGACATTACCTGTCCGCACCGCAAACGTCGGACATGGGAATACATGCTAGACCTCAGCCCTTTCAAAGTGGTTTACCGGGCTAACGAAGTCGGGTTATGTAAGCCCATGATTTTGCTGTGGCCCGTGTCAATGTTGGCAGCGCCTTACGCTTCGGTACAGAAAAATGGTATTTGCAAGTCGTTGATTTAGAAGCTCTATTCTTGCACTTTGAAAGGGCTGATGCTAGACCTGCAAACTTGCCGCGCCCATTTCAGCCGTAGCGGACTACTATGGAATTCATCCTTTTCATCGGCATTCAGGCCACAGGCAAATCCTCCTTCTACCGGGCACGCTTCGCGGACACGCACATCCGCCTGAATCTCGACATGCTCCGCACCCGGCACCGCGAACGGATTCTGTTCAACGCCTGCCTAACGGCCAAGCAGCGGGTGGTCGTGGATAACACTAATCCGACCCGCGCCGACCGGGCCGTGTATATTTCCGCCGCGCTCGATGCCGGTTTCACGGTGGTGGGTTACTTCTTTGAATCCCGTATGCAGGACACCTTGCGCCGCAACGCCCAGCGACCGGACCCACAGCGGATACCGGAAAAGGGCGTCCGGGGCGCCAGCGCCCGGCTGGAGCTTCCAAGCCTCTCCGAAGGCTTCCACCGGCTGTTCTTGGTCCGGCTGATCGAGGCCACCCACGATTTCGAAATAAAGGATTGGTGCCATGAAATTTGATGATCTGGACAAGAAGATGCGGATCTTCGAGACGGCCCATGACCACTGCGTGCTTCCCGAGCTTTACATGGTGGCGCGGCTCGATGGCCGGAGCTTCACGCGGCTCACCAAGGAAACCCATCGCTTCGAAAGCCCCTTCGACACCCGGTTCCGCGACCTGATGGTGGAAACCGTCAAGCACCTCATGAACGTGGGATTCCGCGTCATTTATGGTTATACCGAGAGCGACGAAATCTCCCTGCTGCTGCACCGCGCCGAGAACTCGTTCGGGCGCAAGCTGCGCAAGATCACAACCATCCTGGCCGGCGAGGCGAGTGCCAAGTTCTCCCTGTTGCTCGGGGATGTGGGCTGTTTCGATTGCCGCGTCTCGCAGCTACCGACCCCGGAACTGGTGGTCGATTACTTCCGCTGGCGCAGCGAGGACGCCCATCGGAACGCACTGAATGCGCACTGCTATTGGACCCTGCGCAAGGAAGGCCAAGACGCCCGGGCCGCAACCAGCCATCTCCTGAAAATGTCCGTCCCCAGCAAAAACGAACTGCTGTTCTCACGGGGCATCAATTTCAACGAACTGTCCGCCTGGCAGCGCCGGGGCACCGGCGTTTACTGGAAAACCTATCTGGCCGACGCCAAAGACCCCCGCACCGATGCCCCCCGTGCAAGCGGAGCGGCGGCGGTTGCGGGTGGACCACGAGTTGCCCATGAAGGACGCTTACGGGGATTTCATCCGATTGACTTTGGGCGACCTGTAAGAGTCGCGCCAAGTTGAGGGGGCGGCACCGGAAAAATGGCGGGATGCGAAGTTGTGTGGGCGGTTATTTCGCCAAAGCCACCGGCACAAACGGACTGGCCGGATTCACCGAAAGGGTTTGCGTCGCCGGATGCAAAACCAAATCCATCATTTCCATCGGCACCGCGCCAAACAAAGGCTCATCGCCGAATACCAAGGCGGATAAATCGCAATACCTTCCCGCGAAATGCACCCGCAAAGGCCCGACCATCGGGACGCTTTTCCGCGTGCCGTCCGCCAATATCACTTCCCGCCGACTCACTTCCTCAAGGTCATATCCCAATTGGATCGCGATATGCTCGGGAATAATCATGAACACCGCGCCGGAATCCACCAAGGCGCGGATAGCCATGCGGTGTTGCGAAAACAGGTTTTCGACTTCGACATTCGCGTAAGTGAGTCCCACGGTTTGTGCGCTCCTTAAAAGTCAGTGTCGGGTAAAAATTATCAGCCGAAATTCTTCAATCCCAACACATCCTGCATGTCGTATAGCCCCGCCGGCCGCTCCATCAGCCAGCCAGCGGCCCGCATCGCGCCCTTGGCGAAGGTCATGCGACTGGAAGCGTTGTGGGTAATCTCGATGCGCTCGCCTTCGTCCGCGAACATGACCGTGTGTTCGCCCACGATGTCCCCGGCGCGGATGACCGAAAAGCCGATGCTTTTGGGATCGCGCTCGCCAGTGTGGCCTTGACGCGAAAACACGCCGTTTTCTTCCAGCGTTCTACCCAATGCCGCCGCGATGACCTCGCCCATGCGCAGGGCGGTGCCGGACGGGGCGTCCACCTTGTGGCGGTGGTGGGCTTCGATGATTTCGATGTCGGTGGTCTCGCCAATGACCTTCGCGGTGATTTCCAGCAGCTTGAGGCACAGGTTCACGCCGACACTCATGTTGGGGGCCAGCATGATGGGGATGTCCTGGGCGGCCCGGTCAATTTCTGCCCGCTGTTCGGCGGTGAAGCCAGTGGTGCCGATCACCAGGCGCTTGCCGCGCTGTCGGCAAAGTTCCAACGTAGCGAGGGTCGCCTCGGGGCGGGTGAAGTCCACGATCACATCCAAGTCATTGATGGCCATGGCTAAATCGTCGATGATCGGAATATCCAGCTTTTGAAAGCCCGCCACTTCGCCGGCATCGGCACCAACCGCTGGGCTACCCGCCCGTTCCACGGCGGCGCTCAGGACCATTGAGGGGGTGGCGAAGCAGGCGCGAAGCAGCGCATGGCCCATGCGGCCAGCGGCGCCCATGATTCCGACTCGGATCATTGTGGTTTCTCCATTTGCCAAAGGTTAAAAAAAGTGGGCGCTTTTGGCGCCCACTGTGAGTTTGAGCCACGCTTGAAACCCCTCATGCTAAGCTCGTGACAATAATCGGCGGGCTTTCAGCAATCTTTAGATTACAGACCAAGCTTGTCGAAGAATTGTTTTACGCCATCCAGCCAGCCATGCGCTTGGGGGCTGTGATGGCTGCCGCCGCCGGTCAGGGATTCGTCCAGCCTGCGGATGAGATCGAGTTGTTCCTTGTTGAGATGGACGGGCGTTTCGATGCGGACCCGGCACAACAGATCGCCCGCCGGGCCACCGCGCACCGGCTTCACGCCTTTGCTGCGGAGCCGGAACAAGCGGCCCGTCTGGGTTTCGCCCGGAATCTTGAGCATCACCTTGCCGTCCAGCGTCGGGACTTCCAATTCTCCGCCCAAACACGCGGTCGGGAAGCTGATCGGTACCTCACAATAAAGGTTGGCACCATCGCGGGTGAAGATGGGGTGTTCTTTCACGCTGATTTGCACGTACAAATCACCGGGAGGCCCGCCCGCGTCGCCCGCCTCGCCCTCGCCACCCAAGCGGATGCGGTCGCCGGTATCGACGCCAGGGGGGATTTTGACCGAGAGGGTCTTGGTTTCCTGCACCTTGCCCTGCCCGTGACAGGCGCGGCAGGGGTCTTTGATTTGCTTGCCGCTGCCCCGGCAGGTGGGGCAGGTCTGCTGCACGGCGAAAAAGCCTTGCTGCATTCGGACGGCGCCGTGGCCTTGGCAGGTGGGGCAGATGGTCGGCGAGCTGCCTTTCTTAGCGCCGGTACCGCCGCAGGTGTCGCAGTTGACTAGCGTCGGAATACGAATCTTGGTCTCGGTACCCGCGACGGCCTCTTCCAAAGTGATTTCCAGGTTGTAGCGGAGATCGGCTCCACGCTGAGCGCGACTGCCACCGCCCCCGCGCCGCCGTCCACCACCTTGGCCGAAAATGTCGCCGAACACATCGCTGAAGATGTCGCTGAAATTCTCGCCGCCGAAGCCATGGCCCCCCGCCGCGCCCATGGAAGGGTCAACCCCGGCGTGGCCGAACTGGTCATAGGCCGAGCGCTTCTTGGGCTCGGACAGGACGTCGTAGGCTTCCTTGATCTTTTTGAATTGCTCCTCGGCCTGCGGGTTGTCTTGGTTGCGGTCGGGGTGGTACTTCATCGCCAGACGGCGAAAGCTCTTTTTTATTTCGTCGTCGCTCGCGTTGCGGGCCACGCCCAAGAGTTCGTAATAGTCTTCTTTCGCCATGTGTTTCAATCCGCAACCGGCCCCCATTCGCCGGGCGATAAACCGTCAGCGAATGGGTCCGGTGGAACAGGGGTCTTGCCGATTAGCAATCGGTTTGAAGGGGGTTACTTGCGGTCTTCCTTAACTTCTTCAAACTCCGCGTCCACCACATCGTCGGCGGACTTGCCGCCGCCCGCCGAGGCGGATTCGCCGCCGGGGGCCGCGCCCGGAGCTTCGCCCGATTGGGCGTACAAGCGTTCGGCGAGTTTACCGGAAACCTCCGTCAAGTGCTGGACTTTGCTGTCAATAGCGTCTTTATCGTCGCCCTTGATGGCTTCCTTCAACTCGCTGACGGCGGCTTCGATGGCGCTCTTTTCATCCGCGCTGGCCTTGTCGCCGACGTCCTGCAAGGTCTTGTTGGCGGCGTGGATCATGGCGTCGGCGTGGTTGCGGGCCTGCACCAAGTCATGCAGCTTCTTGTCCTCCTCGGCGTGCAACTCGGCGTCCTGCACCATCCGCTTGATTTCGTCCTCGGAGAGACCCGACGAGGCGGTGATGCGGATCGACTGCTGCTTGCCGGTGGCCTTGTCCTTAGCGGAGACGTGCAGAATGCCGTTGGCGTCGATGTCGAACGTCACCTCGATCTGCGGCACGCCGCGCTGCGCGGGCGGGATGTCGGCCAAATCGAAACGACCCAAGGACTTGTTGTCCCGCGCCATTTCGCGCTCGCCTTGAAGCACATGAATTGTCACCGCCGTCTGGCTGTCTTCGGCGGTGGAGAACACCTGCTGTTGCTTGGTCGGGATCGTGGTGTTCTTCTCGATCAGCTTGGTCATGACGCCGCCCAGGGTTTCGATACCCAGCGACAGCGGGGTCACGTCCAACAGCAGCACGTCCTTGACCTGGCCGCCCAACACGCCGCCCTGAATGGCCGCGCCGAGCGCGACGGCTTCGTCGGGGTTCACGTCCTTGCGCGGTTCCTTGCCAAAAATCTCCTTCACGATTTCCTGAACTTTGGGCATCCGGGTTTGGCCACCCACCAGGATGATTTCGTCGATTTCGCTGGTCTTGAGGCCAGAATCCTTCAGCGCGGTTTGGCAGGGGCCACGGGTGTTGAGGATCAAGTCCTCGACCAAGGCTTCCAGCTTGGAGCGGGTCAGCTTCAAATTCAGGTGCTTCGGGCCGCTGGCGTCGGCAGTGACATAGGGCAGATTGATCTCGGTCTGCTGGCTGGACGACAGCTCGATCTTGGCCTTTTCCGCCGCTTCTTTCAGGCGTTGCAGGGCCAGCGGATCGTTGTGCAGGTCGATGCCGTTGTCCTTTTTGAACTCGTCGCAGATCCAGTCGATGATCCTAAGGTCGAAGTCCTCACCGCCCAGGTGGGTATCGCCATTGGTGGACAGCACTTCAAACTGATGCTCGCCATCGACCTCGGCGATTTCGATGATGGAGATGTCGAAGGTGCCGCCGCCCAGGTCGTACACGGCCACCTTCATGTCGCCATGCTTGCGGTCCAGACCGAACGCCATGGCGGCGGCGGTCGGCTCGTTGATGATGCGCTTGACTTCTAGCCCGGCGATGCGACCGGCATCCTTGGTGGCTTGGCGCTGGGAGTCGTTGAAATAGGCCGGCACGGTGATGACGGCTTCTCTGACTTCTTCGCCCAGGAAGGCTTCCGCGTCCTTCTTCATCTTCATCAAGACGCGGGCGGAAATTTCCGGCGCGGCCATCTTCTTGCCGTTGACCTCGATCCAAGCATCGCCGTTGTCCGCTTCGACGATTTTGTACGGGACCAGATGGATGTCCTTCTGCACCACCGAGTCCTTGAAGCGGCGACCAATCAGGCGCTTGACCGCGTACAAGGTGTTCTTCGGGTTGGTGACGGCCTGGTGCTTGGCCGACTGGCCCACCAGGATTTCGTTGTCGGAGCTGTACGCGATGATGGACGGGGTGGTGCGGGCGCCTTCGGAATTCTCGATGACGCGGGGCTTGTCCCCGTCGAGGATCGCCACGCAGGAATTCGTGGTGCCCAAGTCGATGCCGATGATTCTTGCCATGTAAATCTCCAGTCTTGTCTAGGTCTTGTGAGTGACGTGATTACGCTTGTTGGTCGATATGGGGGCGGGCCGGTTTATTTCAAGTTGGTTTTTTCGGCGCGGCCCCGTGGGCTTTTCTAGGCTTGGGCGATGACCACCATCGCCGGGCGCAGCAGCCGGTCGTTGAGCAGATAGCCTTTTTGGAAGACCTTGATGACTGTATTCGGCTCGGCGTCCGGCGCGGGCTGCATAGCCATGGCTTGGTGGAAATCCGGGTTGAACTTCTCGCCCACCGGGTCGATGCCCCGCACATTGAATTTCTCCAGCACCGTCAGCAATTGCTTGTGGGTCAGCGTCATGCCTTCGCGGAGCTTCTCGACTTCCGCCGATTCCCCGGCGGCGGCTTGTAGGCCCAGTTCCAGGCTGTCCACCACACTGAGTAATTCTCTGGAGAATTTCTCCAGGGCGAATTTGTGGGCGTTGGTCAGGTCTTTTTCGGCGCGGCGCTTGAGGTTTTCCATCTCCGCCTGGACGCGGACGAATTTGTCCCAGTTCTCCTCGGCCTTGCGGTTGGCCGCCGCCAGTTCCTCGGCAAGCTGTTCGATGGGGGTGGATTCAAGTGCCGATACGTCCGGTTCCTCGGTGACGTTCTCTGGGGTCTCGTCCGTGGTAATCAGTGCCTCTTCGGGCAAAGCGTCGTCTTGGCTCATCTACTGCGGCTCCTGGTCTGCGGATAGTCGAAAAATATAAGGGGCAAACCCACGGCCCCGGCGGGAACGCATGGGCGGGGTAAGATTACGGAAAAATCTTCCGGCTAAGATGGGGACAGGGATTTGTGATTCAAGGCCGCGCCCACCAATTTGGCGGTCAAATCCACCAAGGGAATGACCCGCTCGTATTCCATGCGGGTGGGGCCGATGACGCCCAGCACGCCGACCGCGTGGTCGTTGATGGAGTAGGACGCCGTAACCAGGCTGCATTGGTCGAAGGCCCGGTGGCCGGACTCCTCGCCGATGAAAATCTTCACGCCGGGGGTTTCGATGCAGCGGTCGAGGAGGTGGACGATGTCTTCCTTTTGATGGAAGGTCTCGAACAGGCCGCGCAGCCGCTCCATGCTGGCGAGTTCGGAGAAGTCCATCAGGTTGATTTCGCCGGTCAGCACGAAGGGTTTGCGGCGCGGCTCCGGTTCCTCTTTCAGCGCCAGTTCGGCGATGGCGGCGGCGTCGATGATTTCCTGCCCGAGCCGGTCGCGGGTCTCGGTGAGGTCTTGAATCAGGCTTTCGCGGATCAACTCCATGGCCTTGCCCGCGTAGGTGGCGTTCAGGAAATTGGCGGCGGCTTGCAGGTCGGCGCTGGAGAAGGAGCGGGGCGCGTGGATGATCTTGTTGTGGACCTCCCGCTCGTCCGTGACCAGGATGACCAGGATGCGCTGGTCCGACAGCGGCAGGAATTCGATGTGCCGGAACGACACGCTGTCGCGGCGGGGCAGGGTGACGACGCCCGCCATGTGGGAGACCTCGGATAGCAGTCGGGAGGCGGTTTCCAGGAGATCATCGGGGGTGTCGTGGATGTCCAGGTCGTGGCGGAGTTGGCGGATCACATCCAGATGCAGCGGCTTGACCGTCAGCAGCGTGTCGATGAACAGCCGATAGCCCGTGACCGTGGGCATCCGGCCCGCCGAGGTGTGGGGGGCGGTGATGAGTCCGAGGTCTTCCAGGTCCGCCATGACATTGCGGATGGTGGCCGGGCTGAGGTTGAGTCCCGCGTCACGGGCCAGGGCACGGGAGCCGACTGGCTGGCCGTCGTTGATATAGCGTTCCACCAGCACTTTAAAAAGATGCTGGGCGCGTTCACTCAACTGGGGGTATGTGGGCACGGGTTTCCTGGCGGGAAGGGGGCTTGGCACTCTAGGCCGTTGAGTGCCAAAAATTATCAACCCCTAGATAACGTGTCAAGAAGCTCATACCATAGCAAAAAGGCTTCAAAATCCGTGGGCAGGCCATATTCCATCCCGGAATAGGGATCGAAGAGTTCTAGAATCTCTCAAATTCGGGAGTCCGTTCGGCCACCGCCGACGGACTATCTGGGAATTAACCGTTTCATAGTGATGTCAGCAAAATTCCGAACAGCCGCCCTGATCGGGAAATCCGACGCCGAGCGTATCGCCGAGACGCTCACCGAGCTATACCGTCATCTGGCCCGACGTGGGCTGCGGGTCGTGGTTGAAAATGATTCCGCGCCATTCATCAAGGGTGCCACCCCGGAAACCGGCACTGTCGCCGAGATTGGCCGGGGCTGCGACTTGGCAATCGTGGTGGGCGGGGATGGCACCCTGCTGACGGCGGCGCGGGGACTGGCCGAGTTCGATATTCCGCTGATTGGCGTGAACCTGGGGCGCTTGGGGTTTTTGGTGGATATTTCGCCGGATGACATCGCGATTTATCTGGATGACATCCTGGATGGCAGGTACAGCGAAGAAGAGCGTGTCATCCTGTACGCGAAGATCATGCGGGAGGACAAGCTTTTATATACGCATACCGCCATCAACGAGGTGGTGGTCCGCAGCGGCAATCCGGCCAGCATGATCGAAATCGAAACCTCCATCAACGGCGCGTTCCTGAATTCCCAGCGCTCCGACGGCCTGATCGTCTCCACGCCCACCGGCTCCACCGCCTACGCCCTGTCCGCCGGGGGGCCGATTCTCTCCCCCACGCTCAAGGCCATTGTCTTGGCGCCCATCAACCCCCATACCTTGACCAACCGGCCCATCGTGGTCGATGACGCCAGCGTGATTGGCATCGCGTTTCGATCCAGCAAGCAATTCAAGGCCCAGGTGATCTGTGACAATGTCTCCATCCCTAATGTCGAAATCACCGACCGGATCGAAATCGGCAAGGAAAGCCAGACGTTCCGAATCCTGCATCCCTTGAATTACGACTTCTTTGAAATTCTCAGGGCCAAGCTTAACTGGAGTTCGGGGTATCGGAACTAGTCATGCTGGTAAGTCTGGGAATCCGCGACCTGGCCGTGGTCGAGGCGTTGGACCTTGAATTCGCGTCCGGCCTCACCGTGTTGACCGGGGAAACCGGGGCTGGCAAATCCATTCTGTTGACCGCGCTTGGCTTGGCGCTGGGCGACCGGGCCGACTCGGGCTTCATCCGTCCCGGCGCGGCGCGAGCGGAAATTAATCTTTCCTTTAATCTGGCTGATAGCCCGGCAGCAAGCCAATGGCTGGATGACAATGAACTGACCGAGGAAGGCGAATGCTTGGTCCGGCGCGTCATTGGCCGGGACGGGCGCTCCAAGTCATTCATCAATGGCCGACCCGTGACGCTGCAATCCTTGCAGGAATTGGGCGCGGGGCTGGTGGAAATTCATGGGCAGCACGCCCATGTTCAGCTTTTAAAAGCGGTCGAGCAACGGCGCTTGCTCGACGAGGTGGCGGGGAACGCCGGGTGGCTGGAGAAAGTCGATGGACTTTACCGTCGCTGGCGGAATCTGCATGACGAGTTGGCGCGGCGTGCAACGGCTGCCAGGGATCAAGCCTCCCGCGAGGAGTTGTTGCGCTATCAAATCGAGGAATTGGAGCAGCACGACATTGCCGGGCTGGATTATTCCGCGCTGGTCGAAGAGCATGTCTTGCAGGCGAACATCGGCAGAATCCTTGCCACCGGACAAAGCCAGTTGGAGCTTCTCTACGAGGACGAGCGGCAGTCGGTTAACGCCGCGCTGGCCCAGGCCGTCAACGCGCTGACCGAGTTATGCCAACTGGCCCCCGGACTTGAAGAAACCGTGACGATGTTGGGCGAGGCTCAAGTCCAAGTGAAGGAAGCCTCTTTGCAATTGCGCCGCGAATTGGAGAGCATGGAAGCCGATCCCGCCCGGTTTGACTGGCTGGAGCAACGCTTGGCGGATGTCCATAGGCTGGCTCGCAAACACCAGACCCGGCCCGAAGAACTGTCCGGCCACTTGGATAAGCTTCGGGCCGAACTGAACGCCATGTCCCATGACTCCGAGACCTTGGCGACGCTGCGGGAAGAGTTGGCGCAGGTGGCGGCGGAATATGCCCAGATGGCCGAGCAATTGTCGAAGCGGCGACGGAATGCGGCCACCGGCATGGGGAAACGGATTTCGTCTATCATCCGGGAGCTGGGCATGCCGCAGGGCGAATTGGTTGTTCAGGTCAGTGGCTCGGAACCCAAGGAACCGACGCCGCACGGCTTCGATCAGGTCGAATTGCTGGTCAGCGCCAACCCAGGCTTGCCGCCGCGTCCACTGGCGCGGGTCGCGTCGGGCGGTGAATTGTCCCGCATTAGTCTCGCCATCCAGGTTGCCGCCACTGATTCCAAAACCGTGCCCACCCTGATTTTCGACGAAGTGGACACCGGCATCGGCGGAGGCGTCGCGGAGATTGTCGGGCAAAAACTACGTATGTTGGGACAGCAAGGATGGCAGGTATTCTGCGTGACTCATTTGCCGCAAGTCGCGGCGCAGGGGCATCAGCATTTGCTAGTGGAAAAGACCAGCCAGGGCGGGGTGACTCAGTCGTCCGTCCGTCCGCTCGCTGGTGCCGAGCGGACCCGAGAAATCGCCCGGATGCTGGGCGGCCTTCGGGTGACGCAACAAACCTTGGCCCATGCCGAAGAAATGCTGAATATTGAGGAAGAGGCCGAGCGGTCGGTCTAAGCTGTGGCAGCGTGAGAAATTCATCGCTATCGGGTCGAATGAATAGCTGGGTTGGCCGATAAGCGTCAAAGGGTCACGGAGTCCCGTGGGAAAGGCCAAGAAAGTTTCGTCGCCAGGATGCGCCAGTAAATTGATGTGTGGCCTAATCCTTGCTGAATTTTTCGCCATTCGTTTGGGCGCTGATCCATCGGGAATATCTCGCTGTCCCGTGTCATAAGGAGTTTGCCGCAAGCTTTGGTCCAGCCAGTGATGCTAAGGAATCCATCATCAGGAGAAAGCCTCCGTGATTCCAATCGTGCGGTTTCCCCTATGGGACCGCATTTCGGGCCGGGTACGGGCGAAGATGTGGGCCTGATGATATCCTGATAGTATTACTAAACTATTCAATAAAGGTCGGATTTAGTCCGGCGAGGAAGTGAAACCGTGAACGACATGTTGAAAAACATCATCCTTTGGATCGTCATCGCCGTGGTACTGATGTCGGTATTCAACAACTTCGGTTCCCGCAAGTCGGTAGATTCGACCATGTCCTATTCGCAGTTCATCGGCGCTGTGAAGGAGGGGCAAATCAAGCAAGTGAATATCGAGGGGTCATTGATTCATGGGGTGTTGGACACGGGCGAAAAATTCACGACCTACACGCCGCCGGATGATCCCCACTTGATCGACGACTTGCTCGAAAAGCATGTGGAAATCAAGGCGGCGCCGCCCGAATCGCAGTCCTTGCTGATGCAGATTTTCATCTCTTGGTTCCCGATGCTGTTGCTGATTGCGGTCTGGATATTCTTCATGCGCCAGATGCAGGGCGGGGCCGGTGGCCGGGGTGCCATGTCGTTTGGTAAAAGCCGGGCGCGCCTCATCGAAGAGGATCAGGTCAAAGTCACCTTTGCCGATGTGGCCGGGGTTGAGGAAGCCAAGGAGGACGTGCAGGAAATGGTGGACTTCCTTAAAGACCCAAGCAAATTTCAAAAGCTGGGTGGCAAAATTCCCCGGGGCGCACTGATGGTGGGTCCGCCCGGCACGGGTAAAACCCTGCTGGCCCGCGCCATTGCGGGCGAGGCGCGGGTGCCGTTCTTCTCGATTTCCGGCTCGGATTTCGTGGAAATGTTCGTGGGCGTGGGTGCCTCCCGGGTTCGCGATATGTTCGAACAAGCTAAGAAGAACGCGCCCTGCATTATCTTCATCGACGAAATCGACGCGGTGGGCCGTCATCGTGGTGCCGGTTTGGGGGGCGGTCATGACGAGCGCGAACAGACCCTCAACCAATTGCTGGTGGAAATGGACGGCTTCGAGGGCAACGAAGGTATCATCGTGATCGCCGCCACCAACCGCCCGGATGTGTTGGACCCGGCCTTATTGCGCCCAGGCCGCTTCGACCGGCAAGTGGTGGTTGGATTGCCGGACGTGCGCGGGCGCGAGCAAATATTGAAGGTCCACATGAAGCGGGTGCCCATGGCCGGAAATGTCGAAGTCGAGTACCTCGCCCGCGGCACGCCCGGATTCTCCGGCGCGGACTTGGCGAACTTGGTGAACGAAGCCGCGCTGTTCGCGGCCCGCAAGAACAAGCGCCATGTCGATATGGAAGACTTCGAGAAGGCCAAGGACAAAATCCTCATGGGCGTTGAGCGCAAGTCCATGGTCATGAGCGATGAAGAGAAGCAGCTTACCGCCTACCACGAAGCGGGGCACGCCATCGTGGGGCGGCTTGTGCCGGAACATGATCCGGTTTATAAGGTCAGCATCATGCCCCGTGGCCGAGCCCTGGGCATTACCATGTTCCTGCCCGAGCGCGATCAGTACAGCGCCAGCAAGCAAAAGCTGGAGAGCCAAATTTCCAGTTTATTTGGTGGCCGGATTGCCGAGGAAATTGTGTTTGGCAAAGAAAAGGTTACGACGGGCGCCTCGAACGACATCGAACGCGCCACTGGCTTGGCCCGCAACATGGTCACTCGGTGGGGTCTATCGGAACGGCTCGGCCCCTTGGCGTACAGCGAGGAAGAAGGCGAGGTATTCCTTGGCCGCTCCGTGACCAAGCACAAAATGGTTTCCGAAGAAACGGCCCATTTAATCGACGAGGAGATTCGCTCGGTGATCGACCGCAATTACGAGCGGTCGGAGCACATGCTGCGCGAGAATATGGAAAAGCTGCACTTGATGGCCGAAGCTTTAATCAAGTACGAAACCATTGACCGTTTCCAAATCGACGACATCATGGAAGGCCGGGTGCCCCGTCCGCCACAAAGCTGGGAAGAAACCCCACCCAATGGGGGGACTCCAGGATTTGGACCGAAAGAAACCAAGCCCAAAGGGACCAGCGGCATAGGCAAAACCGCAGAACAGCATTGATATTCGCCCATTAAAAACAAGCCAGCCGGAAGCCCCTGCTCGGATGTAGGGGCTTCGTTTTGTTTGGGCGAGAGCTATCAGGGATGCGGCAATAATTAAGACTATTGCCGGTGAGTATTTAAAACATTAAGTGGAAAGCGGGCGCGTAGCTCAGCCAATTAAAGATATGACCAAGAGAACCTATTTCGGTACGGATGGCATTAGAGGACGGGTTGGAGAATACCCTATCACACCGGATTTCGTGCTCAAGCTGGGCTGGGCGGCGGGCCGGGTTTTCTCTCGGGAAGGCCAACACCAACAAGCCGTTTTAATTGGCAAGGATACCCGTATCTCGGGATATATGTTCGAGTCCGCGCTGGAAGCTGGATTATCTGCCGCCGGGGTCAATACCCTGTTGCTGGGGCCGATGCCCACCCCCGCCATCGCCTACTTAACCCGGACGTTCAGGGCGGAGGCGGGAATTGTTATCAGCGCCTCCCACAATCCTTATTACGATAACGGCATAAAATTCTTCGGTCCCGACGGAATGAAGCTTCCCGACGAGATCGAATTGCGGATTGAAGAAGAGATGGGTCGCCCCATGACGACCGTGGATTCCGACCGGATCGGCAAAGCGTCGCGCATGTCGGACGCGGCGGGCCGGTATATAGAATTTTGCAAAAGCACAATTCCATCGAAGCTTGATTTTAGCGGCACTAAAATTGTCGTCGATTGCGCCCATGGTTCCACCTATCATGTTGCGCCCCATGTATTCGAGGAAATAGGTGCCACCGTAATCGCCATGGGGATTCAGCCAAATGGCCTTAATATTAATGATGGGGTGGGGGCCACCAAGCCAGAAAAGCTTGCAAAAGCCGTTATTGAAGAGCGGGCGGATTTCGGGATAGCCCTGGATGGCGATGGGGATCGTCTTATCATGGTCGATCATAAGGGCGAGATCGTCGATGGTGACGAAGTTTTATATATTATTGCGGCTTCCCGGCAGGAGCGTGGCGAACTTACTGGCCCGGTGGTCGGCACCCAAATGAGTAATTTGGGATTGGAAATAGGGCTGGAAAAATTAGGTATTGGCCTTAAGCGGGCGGCGGTCGGTGATCGCTATGTCATGGAAATGATGCTTGCCCACGATAGCACGCTAGGGGGCGAAAGCTCTGGACATATTATCTGCCGAGATAGAATTGGCACGGGCGATGGGATTATATCGGCCTTACAGGTGATGGAGTCCATGCATAATTCTGGATTATCCTTACATGAACTGAAGCAGGGTATGAGCAAATATCCCCAATGCTTGATTAATGTGAAAATTAAAGAAAAGGTTGATTTGGATAAAATCGAGCCAATTCAACGGGTAAAACGGGAAATAGAGCGTGAATTGCATAAGAGCGGGCGGGTTTTGCTACGCTCTTCCGGCACCGAGCCTTTGGTCAGGGTTATGATAGAAGGTGTTGATGCTGAGTTGATTCACTTAATGTCGAATCGTTTGGCGGGCACCGTATCGGAAGTCCTAGGTGTCTAGCGGAACGGGCGTTACACGCAGTAAGGCAAATACGGTAAGGGTTGGTTTATGCGTATCCTGCACACCATGATAAGGGTTAGTAATCTTGAACATTCGATCCGCTTTTATACGGAAGTGATGGGCATGAGTTTATTGCGCCGACAGGACTACCCTGACGGGCGATTCACCCTGGCCTTTGTTGGGTTTGGTGATGAAGAAACCCAGGCGGTAATCGAACTTACTCATAATTGGGATGTAGACCATTACGAATTGGGAACAGGTTTTGGTCACATTGCGATTGAGGTTGAAAGCGCCCATGCCGCTGTGGAGCGCATTCGGGCCGACGGCGGCAAGGTTGTGCGCGAGGCGGGTCCGATGAAGCATGGCACCACCATCATCGCATTTGTGGAAGACCCGGATGGCTATAAAATTGAGTTGCTTGAAAAGAAACATTGAAGGCGCTCGAATGTCTTAGCCAAGGTGTTTTTGATTGATGCGGGCAAACCCGAGAACGCGAGCCGCATCAATCCGGTTGGCGAAATCACAAAAGATTTGTTTTAATAAGAACGGTAGCGGCTTTAATAGGTTCAATAGCCTATAACAATAAGGAGAAATAGGATGTCAAAAGGGCAAAACTTGCAAGATCCTTTTTTGAATGCGTTAAGAAAAGAACACGTGCCCGTGTCTATTTATTTGGTTAACGGCATCAAATTACAGGGTAAAGTCGATTCATTCGATCAATACGTGATTATCCTGAAAAATACCGTTAGCCAAATGGTTTATAAGCACGCCATCTCAACCATCGTGCCCGCCCGACAGGTTCGCTTGCCGCACGGACAAGAGGGCTTCGATGAAGAGGTTGGCTAATCCAAAACATGCGACGGGAAAAGCATCAGTGGCCTGCCTTCGTTATGGTTTGCTAGGGGAGCGCATTCTTATTGTTTGAACGTCCAAAATCGGGAGAACGCGCAATACTCGTTCAGTCCGCCGAGAGTGAGGATCAGGCTTCGCTCCAAGAGTTGAGGGAGCTATCAATATCGGCGGGCGCTATCCCGGTGGCGATTGTCACCGGGAAGCGGCGCTCACCAGACCCCCGCTTCTACATCGGACAGGGAAAGCTTGAAGAGCTATCTAATAGCGTAAAAGAACATCAAGCCGAACTGGTTCTTTTCGATAACTCCCTCAGCCCCAGCCAAGAGCGGAATATCGAGAAAGCCCTGAACGTTAGAGTGGTTGACCGGACTGGCTTAATTCTCGATATTTTCGCCCAGCGCGCCCAATCATTTGAGGGCAAGCTTCAAGTGGAGTTAGCCCAGCTCAGACACCTTTCCACCCGCTTGATTCGTGGGTGGACTCATTTGGAGCGCCAGAAAGGGGGAATCGGACTGAGAGGGCCGGGTGAAACCCAGCTTGAAACCGACAAGCGGTTAATCGCCAAACGCATCGCGCAAATCCAGAAACGCTTGGAAAAAGTCGATAGGCAACGCAACCAAAGCCGCGTCGCCCGTCGCCGTGCGGAGCTACCGTTGATTGGTCTGGTTGGCTATACGAACGCGGGAAAATCCACCTTATTCAATGCTTTAACTGGCTCGACGGTTTACGCTGCCGATCAGTTGTTCGCCACTCTGGACCCCACCGTCCGCCGCCTAACCTTGGTTCCAGGTTTGTCGGTAGTGCTTGCGGACACGGTAGGTTTTATCCGACATCTTCCCCACGAGTTGGTTGCCGCGTTTAAGTCCACATTGCGGGAGGCTGCCGAGGCCGATTTACTCCTGCATGTTATCGACGCCACCGACGAGCGGATGGAGGAGACCGTGGCGGAGGTTGAGGCGGTCCTGCGTGAGATTGGCGCGGAAACAGTCAAGTGCATTCAGGTTTTCAATAAGATCGACAAGCTTGAAGGCGTTGAGCCTCGTGTCGAAATGGATGAGCAGGGCTTGCCAAGTAAATTATGGCTTTCCGCCGTCAGCTCCATCGGATTACCCTTATTGCTGGAATCCCTGCAAACGCATTTCCGTGGTGCCATGCTGCGCCGGACGATGCATTTATCCGCCGAGGATGCGGGTTTGCGCTCACAGTTGTATAGCTTCGGCCATATCATTAAAGACGATCAGGACGAAAACGGTGGATGGTTTATGGAAGTTGAGCTTCCCATCTGGCGGGCGGGCCTTCTCGGCGAAAATCTCGGTGTTATGGATGAAAAGGAAGCGGAGTATGTGCCATGATTTTGCGTAACGGGTAGTTAGTTCTTTTAGTATCAAAAAGCTTTAGCCCAAGTCTCACCATTGGTTATTCAAAAGTAATTCCAAGCGAAGTCTAACCAACAGCCATTAAACTTAATCAGTATCTGTAGCATCAGGAGTCGTCGAATGTCCTGGAATGAACCGGGCGGAAATAAAAAAGACCCTTGGAGTGGCCGAGATCAGCAGGAGACGCCTCCCGATTTAGACGAGGTCATGCGCGGCCTGCAGGAGAAAATTGGCCGGATTTTTGGCACCGACTCAGGGGGCGGCGGCGGTGCGAATGCGCCCATGAAGGCTACGGGCTTGCTTGCCATAGCCGCTGTGGGTCTTTGGGCATTGACGGGCATTTACTTGGTTGACGAAGGCAGTCGGGGCGTCATCACCCAGTTTGGTCGATACACGGAGACCACTATGCCGGGAATTCATTGGCATATTCCAGCACCTATAGAAGCGGCTGAAATTGTCAATATGGATCAGCAACGTTTTCTGGAAATTGGGTATCGTTCGGGTGGTCGGCAACAATCCTTAGGCTCAGTGCCGAAAGAAGCGCTCATGCTGACTCAGGACGAGAATATTATTGATATTCGTCTGGCCGTACAATATCAAGTTAAGGATGCCAAAGCTTATCTATTTAATATCTCTGAGCCGGACGCGACGTTAAAACAAGCCATCGAAAGCGCTCAACGGGCCGTCATTGGCAAGAACACCATGGATTATGTGTTGACGGAAGGGCGTGGACGGATTGCCGATGAAATAAAAATCGAGATTCAGCAGACACTGGATCAATATCAAACTGGAATCCAGGTAAGCAACGTAAGCTTGGTCGATGCGCAACCTCCTGACGAGGTGCAAAGCGCCTTTGAGGACGCGATTAAAGCCCGCGAAGACGAGCAACGCTTTAAAAACGAGGCCGAAGCTTATGCTAATTCCGTTGTCCCGGAAGCGAGAGGCAAAGCAGCGCGATTGATGGAAGAATCCGAATCTTACAAGCAGCGGGCCGTTTCCCGTGCCGAAGGCGAGGCGTCGCGGTTTAAGCAATTATTGGCCGAGTATGAAAAAGCGCCTGAAGTCACCCGCGAGCGCATGTACCTGGATGCCATGCAGGAAATTTTCGGACAGACCCAAACCCTGCTGGTGGATGTTAAAGGGTCGAATAATGTGCTGTATCTCCCGATAGATAAAAAGCCGAGATCGGCTTCTCCAATTAGCACGATGAAAGACGCCGAAATTCCTGCCACTACCGCTCAAGAATCCACAGATAGTGGCGCTAAAAATGCCCGTGCCATAACGTCGCGGGGCCGCGAAGGGCGGGGGCAATAATCATGAATAAAGGTATTTTAATTGGTGCAGCCGCCCTCGCTGCATTATTGCTGGGTTCGACCATGGTATTCACGGTCAGCGAAACCGAAAAGGCAATCCTGCTGGAATTCAAGAAAATAGTAAGGGCGGATTTTGAACCCGGCCTGCATTTCAAGCTGCCTTATCGGCAGGTTAAGAAATATGACGACCGGATCCTGACGCTGGAATCCAAGCCAGAAAGATTCCTAACCTCGGAAAAAAAGAATGTGATCGTCGATTGGTTCGTCAAATGGCGGATCGATGACGTGGCGAAATTCTATACCTCAGTGGCCGGTGATAAGGCACAGGCTAATATCCGCCTCGATCAAATCACCAAGGACGCGATGCGGAGCGAGTTCAGCAAGAAAACCATCCGTGATTTGGTGTCGTCGGAGCGGGGCCAAACCAGGGACGTGCTGACAAAAATGGTCAATCCGGCGGTGGACAACCTGGGTATCGAGGTATTGGATATTCGGGTAATGCGAATTGATTTGCCGGAAGAAGTTAGCTCCTCGGTTTACAAACGGATGGAAGCCGAACGGGCGCGGGTGGCGCGGGAATTTCAGTCGCGAGGTAAGGAAGCGGCGGAAAGGATTCGAGCCGAGGCCGACCGGCAACATGATGTTCTGTTGGCGAACGCTTATAAGGATGCCGAAATCCGTCGGGGTGAAGGGGATGCCACCGCTTCGGATATTTATGCCCAAGCTTATGGCAAGAACCGCGAGTTTTTCCAGTTCAACCGCAGCCTGATGGCCTACCGACAGTCATTCAAGGACGAAAACGACTTGATAGTGCTGGAGCCGGATTCGGAATTCTTCCAATACTTTAAGAAGCTCAAGTAATCCTGCTTAACTGCTCAAATACGTATAAACGATGTTGACGCAAGATCGTTGGTTATTACCAGAAGGTGTTGACGAGGTTTACCCCGAAGAGGCGGCACGCCTTGAAAGCCTGCGTCGCAAAGTATTGGACCTGTTTTCCGCGTGGGGATACCGGCTCGTCATTCCCCCGATGATTGAGTTTATAGATTCGCTTCTGGTGGGCACGGGGCGTGACCTTGATATTCAGACATTCAAACTAATCGACCAGATTAGTGGACGATTGATGGGTATTCGGGCCGATATGACGCCGCAGATTGCGCGGATTGATGCTCGTTCTGATACTGGTGGATCGCCTGCCAGGTTATGTTACCTTGGCACCGTTCTACATTCTCAATTGGATCACCTTGAACGGTCCCGCAGCCCTATGCAGGTGGGGGCCGAACTTTACGGTTATGCGGGCAGCGCTAGTGACGTCGAGATTATCCGGCTGATGCTGGAGACTCTTGCGATGGCGGGGATCACCGATGTTCATCTAGATTTGGGCCATGTGGGGATTTACCGGGGTTTGGCCTGTTTGGCTGGGCTTAATCCAGAGCAGGAGGCGGAACTCTTTGAAATCATGCAGCGCAAGGATCGTACTGAAGTTTGCGATTTCCTCAATAATGCGAAAATAACCCCGCCGGTATCGGATATGTTTGTCGCGTTATTAAATTTCAATGGCCCTGAGCAGGTTTTGCGAGAAGCCCGCCGATTGTTAGGCAACGCTGGAGACTTTGCGATCCAAGCCATTGCGAATTTGGAATCCATTGCCGATGATTTGAAATGCCTGTTTCCCGCGCTTCCGGTTAACTTTGATTTGGCGGAATTGCGGGGTTATCATTATCAACGAGGCGTGGTATTCGCCGCGTTTGTGCCGGGCTATGGGCGGGAAATAGCCAGGGGTGGGCGATACGATGAGATTGGGGAGGCATTTGGACGCGCCCGGCCCGCGACGGGATTCAGCGCGGACTTAAAGGTTTTGGCGCGGTTATCCTCGACTGTTTATCAATCCTTCCAGAATACCAGCATATTTGCCCCGGCTGTGGATGATGCCGATTTGTATGACACTATTCGCCGGTTACGCGCCGATGGAAATATTGTGATTCAGGAGTTGCCCGGACAGTCCGAGGGTGGACGGGAAATGGGTTGTGGGTTTGAGCTTCAAAGCCAAGACGGCACTTGGAAACCTGTTAAACTCTAGGGATATAAAAGTTTGGCATTTGCTTAATACGCATATTGGATTTTAAGAATGGGTAAAAACGTAGTAGTCATCGGTACCCAATGGGGCGATGAAGGTAAAGGTAAGTTGGTCGATCTTTTGACCGAACGGGCCGATGGGGTCGTCCGTTTTCAGGGTGGACATAACGCCGGACACACCCTGGTCATCGACGGCCAGAAAACCGTTCTCCATTTAATTCCCTCTGGAATACTCCGGGACGGGGTGAACTGCTTTATTGGCAACGGCGTTGTGCTGTCGCCCGAAGCTTTACTGGAAGAAATCGGTATTCTGGAGCGGGCTGGGATACCCGTCCGGGATCGTCTAATTATCAGCGAAGCCTGCGCCTTAATCCTGCCGGTACACGTTGCTTTGGATTTGGCCCGTGAGAAAGCCAGGGGTAGCAAGGCCATCGGCACCACTGGGCGCGGTATTGGCCCGGCTTATGAAGATAAGGTATCCCGTCGGGGGCTGCGTGCGGGAGACCTACTTACGCCCAATCTTTTGAAAGATCGGTTAAAGGAACTGCTCGATTTACATAATTTTGTTCTCAGCCAGTATTACGATGAAGCCGCCCTTGATTTCGATCAGGTATTGGAGCAGATCTTATCTTTGGGCGAGCAAATCAAGCCTATGTTGGGCGATGTATCCGGTATTCTGCATCGTTATCATGCAGAGGGTAAAAATACCCTGTTCGAGGGGGCGCAAGGCGCGATGCTGGATATCGACCACGGGACTTACCCTTATGTGACCTCGTCCAATACTACGGCGGGTGGCGCGGCGGCGGGTTCCGGTGTGGGTCTTTTGGATTTTGATTATGTGTTGGGCATTAGTAAGGCGTATTCCACCCGTGTGGGTAATGGCCCGTTCCCGACCGAGCTTTTTGATGAACGCGGCAAGCATTTGTCGGCGAAGGGTGTGGAATTCGGTGCGACCACCGGGCGCGCCCGCCGTTGTGGCTGGTTTGATGCTGTATTAATGCGGCGTTCAGCGAGGCTCAATAGTCTAAGCGGATTATGCTTGACCAAGCTGGATGTGCTGGACGGATTGGACAAGATTGGTATCTGCACCGGCTATCGTTACGGCGGCGAAATCATCGACACCGTGCCGATTGGCGCTGAAAACTACAGCCAGTGCGAGCCGATTATTGAGGAAATGCCCGGTTGGAGCGAATCAAGCGCAGGCATTACGGATTACGACGATTTGCCGGAAAACGCCAAGGCGTATATCGCCCGCATTCAAGAATTGGTTGGCGTGCCCGTGGATATACTTTCGACGGGACCGGATAGAAAAGAAACGATTGTGACCCGTCACCCCTTCGAGTGAGGGGTGTGCTGTCGCAGGATGGGGGGTTATTTATAGCGCAGACGCTATTGATAAAAGGCGTATAAACTAGACATTATCACAAGCCCTTTTCCGATACTGGAATCATCGGTTAGCTTGTCTTGGTCCTATCCGATTGATTTTTAACATTTAACATGATTATCGTGGATCAAAAGGCTATCTTGGTATGTGGGGTATAAAACGGTTTGTGATAATGTCTACTAAAAACCACCAATCGAATTACCCATTTGTTTGGCGTTCCAAAACTCTTGGGAATCGTTGGTGGCTTAGTTTGGAAAGTTTAATCAAGCTTTCCTAAATATGGTGCCGAGAAGAGGACTTGAACCTCCACGGGTTGCCCCACATGTACCTGAAACATGCGTGTCTACCAATTTCACCACCTCGGCGAGAGGGCACCGCTTATTGAGTATGTGGCGGCTAGCGAAGAAGCGTTATTTTCTTCGTTCGACATTCGTTTGTCAATAGTTGAAAATTCATGGCTTGTCATTTAGTTGACCAAGCCGAGATAGGGGCGGGAAGGATTCGCGTCGATGTTGTGTCGGCGGGAAGTTTGGCCCGGCTGAATATCAAGGAACCGTATGAATTCCAAAAGGGGTAACGATTTGAAAGTTAAGGATCCGTTCGCGGAACGGGAAGCCCAAAAATACGCACGACCCATTCCCAGTCGGGAAGTGATTCTGCAACTCATGCAAGAGCAGGGAGTGCCGCAAAAGCTAGAAGAATTGGCGGAGCTGCTGGGGGTGAAGGAGGAAGAAGACATCGAATCCCTGCGCCGCCGCCTCATTGCCATGGAACGCGACGGACAGTTGCTCAAGAACCGCCGGGACCGCTATTGCGTTGTCAACCAGACCGATTTGATCGCTGGCCGGGTCATCGGCCACCCGGATGGATTCGGGTTTCTCCGGCCCGACGAGGGGGGTGACGATCTTTATTTATCCGCTCAAGAAATGCGCGCTTTGATGCACGACGACCGCGCCCTGGTCTGCGTGCGGGGCTTGGACAAGCGGGGCCGCCGCGAGGGCAGTCTCGTCGAAGTCTTAGAACGCAAGACCCATCGCCTGGTCGGGCGGTTGTATCAGGAGCGCGGAATTTCCTTCGTGGACCCGGACAGCAAGCACATTCCCCACGAAATCCTGATTCCTGAAGAACATCTGGCCGGGGCCAAGCCCGGCCAAATCGTGGTGGCGGAAATCATCGAACAGCCCACCAAGAAACGCGACCCCATCGGCAGAATCGCCCAAATCATCGGCGACCACATGGCCCCCGGCATGGAAATCGAAGTGGCGTTGCACAGCTTCGATTTGCCCGTCGAGTGGCCGGAAGCCGTGCTGGCGGAAATCGCCCATCTCGGTGAAACCATCCCCGACGAAGCCCGCGCCGACCGGGTGGATATTCGCCATCTGCCGTTAGTGACCATCGACGGCGAGGACGCCCGCGATTTCGACGACGCCGTATATTGCGAGCGGACGGCCAAGGGCTGGAAGCTCTATGTCGCCATCGCCGACGTGTCCTATTACGTCAAGCCGGACACCGCGCTCGACGCGGAGGCCCAAAAGCGCGGCAATTCGGTGTACTTCCCCAACCGGGTCATTCCGATGCTGCCGGAAGTCCTGTCCAACGGCCTGTGTTCCCTCAATCCCGACCAGGATCGGCTGTGCATGGTGTGCGAGATGGTCATCGACAACGACGGCAACATCCTGCGCTCCAAGTTTTTCTCAGGGCTGATGCGGTCCCAGGCGCGGCTCACTTATACCGAAGTCGCCCGTATCGTGGTGGACGGCGACAAGACGCTCCGCCGCAAACGCCGCGAATTGCTGCCCCACCTGGAAGAACTCCACGCGCTTTATAAAGTCTTGCGCCGCGCCCGCGAGGACCGGGCGGCGATGGATTTCGACACCCAGGAATCGCGCATTGTGTTTGGCGAGGGCAAGAAGATCGAAAAGATCGTCCCCGTGGTGCGGAACGACGCCCACCGCCTGATTGAAGAGTGCATGTTGGCGGCCAACATGGCGTCGGCCCGCTATCTCGCCCGCCAGAAAATTCCCCATTTGATCCGCATCCATGACGGCCCGACGATCGAGAAATTGGCGGACTTGCGATCCTTTCTGGGTCGGCTCGGACTGTTCCTCGGCGGCGACGACCAGCCGGACCCCAAGGACTATTACAAAGTCATGGACCAGATTTCCGGGCGGGCGGACGAGCATTTGATCCAAACCGTGTTATTGCGGTCCATGTCCCAAGCGGTTTATAGCCCGGAGAAGAAGGGCCATTTCGGGCTGGCCTTGGATGCCTACACCCATTTCACTTCGCCGATCCGCCGCTATCCCGACCTGCTCATACACCGGGCCATCCGCCACCGCCTGGAAGGCAAGAAGAAGGGCGAATACCACTACACCAACAATGACATGGCCGTGCTGGGCGAGCATTGCTCGTTCACCGAGCGGCGGGCCGACGACGCCACCCGCGACGTGGTGTCCTGGCTGAAATGCGAATACATGCGGGACAAGCTGGGCGAGGAGTTTGTCGGGATTATTTCCGCCGTCACGTCCTTTGGATTCTTCGTCGAACTGAAGGATGTCTTCATCGAAGGGCTGGTCCACATTTCCAACCTCGATAAGGATTATTTCCACTACGACCCCATAGGCTACCGCCTGGAAGGCGAGCGCACCGGCAAGACCTACCGGCTCGGCGATAGCGTCAATGTCATCGTGGCGCGGGTGGATTTGGACGAACGCAAAATCGACCTGGAACTGGTCAAGCCCCCGGCGGTGGTGGAAGCCGCCAGCCCCTCCCGCCGTTCCCGCCGCAAGCGGCGCAGCAAATCATGAAAGCCAGACGCCGAGTCGCCGGGCTTCATGCGGCGGAATCCGCGCTCGAACACAGCCCGGATAAGATTGTCACGGCTTGGCTTGATGACCGGCGCGGTGCCGACCGGCGGCTCGCTGACATCGCCCACCGGCTGGCCGCGCAGGGCATCACCGCGCAGCCCACCGGGAAAAGCCGCCTTGATGCGCTTGCCGAAGGGCACCATCATCAGGGCATTGTGCTTGAGTTGATTGTGCCGGGCGAACTGGGCGAGACCGACTTGCGGAAAGCTTTGGAAAACCCGGTGGGCTTGCCGTTTTTCTTGGTGTTGGACCACGCGCAAGACCCGCACAATCTGGGCGCTTGCCTTCGCACGGCGGATGCGGCGGGAATTCAGGGCGTGGTGTTGACCAAAGACCAGTCGGTCGGGATGACGCCCACGGTCGCCAAGGTCGCATCCGGCGCGGCGGAGACGGTGCCGATTTATCGCGTCACCAATCTGGCCCGCGCCATGGACTGGATGAAGGACAGCGGCCTATGGCTGGTGGGCGCGGCGGGCGAGGCCGAGCGGACGGTGTACGAGCTTGATCTGGTGATGCCGTTGGCGGTGGTGATGGGCGCGGAAGGCAAAGGACTACGGCGGTTGACCCGCGAGCGTTGCGATTTGCTGGCGAAAATTCCCATGGCCGGTCAAGTCGAGAGCCTCAACCTATCGGTAGCCACCGGCGTGATGTTGTTTGAGGCGGTGCGCCAGCGCTGGGTGAAAGCGCCGGGCTAATGACTGCCCGGTATTGGCTCGTGGGCGACTTGCAATTCGAGCCGGGGCGGCGTGGGGGTGAAGCCTTTGCGGGCCATGTCCACATTGATATAGAGCAGCGGCAGCAAGACCAACGCCGCCAGCGCCATGAGCGTCGCCAGCTTTTTCAGCACGAAGCCGGGATGTAGATTAATCCAGCTCCAGATGAAGGCTTCCAAATACATACGCCCTCCCGCCAGGGAATGATTGTGATTGGTGTTGGATTAGGACGAATACAACTTTCCGCGAGCCGCATTACTTGAAAGCGTGACGGGTCGCCATTGCTGGAAATAGAGTCTGGCGGGGGCGGAAAGTTCATGCTTCATTCCCTGCGTCCTTTCCAGCGATGCCTTCTATCCGACTCAAGCCAGTTTCCTGCATGTTGACCCTCATCGAATCCCCATTATTTACCAAGCTTTGGCCCGATTACTGGTCAGAGGAAGAGCGTGCGGAATTCGCGGGTTATCTACACCACCCGCTTGGCGAGCGGCGCTGTCATCCTGCTTATCCTTTACGCCAAAAGTGCGGAGGAAAATATTCCTTCCCATATTCTCCGGCAAATCGCAGAGGAATTCGGCCATGCCACTCACTGAACAGAGGAGCTACTAGAGCGCGACGCCCAGCGCGATATTGGCGAAGAATTGCCGCAAGCCATCCGCGACGTACAGGCGGGTCGTTATGGCGCTGTGTATGAGGTTGGGCTTAACGAGGCCGCCCAGGCCCGGCGCGGTACGGGGCTTTCCGAGGCCGATTTCGCCAAGGCGTTGCAGGTCTCGCCGCGCACCTTGCGGCAATGGGAACAGGGGCGCCGCAAACCCTCGGGCGCGGTGGAAACCCTGTTGAAAATCGTGGCCCGTCATCCCGAAGTCCTGCGCGAAATGCTGTAACGCGATAGGGTGGAACATGATGGCGGTTTCGCCATTGGGCCAGATGCACCGCCGCCATTAAACCGACCGGGCCGCTATTTGTTGGCCCACGGCGCCCTGTCATAAAATGCCCGCCTTTTTAGCCCTCCACCCCACAACGCCCCATGAACTTTTCCCCTACGAACACCCGAGTCAATGACACCGTGCGCGCCCTGCGATGGCGCGAGGACGGCCTGCGCGTGCTGGATCAGCGCAAATTGCCCGGCACCATTGAATACGACACCTACGCCACGGCGGATGGCGTGGCCGAAGCCATCGCCTCCATGCGGGTGCGCGGTGCCCCGGCCATCGGCATCGCGGCGGCGTTCGGCGTGGCCTTGGCAGCACGGCAACGCTATCGGGACAGCCCGAACCAATGGCGAACCACCATCGAAGCCGACATGACGACCCTGGCCCGCTCGCGGCCCACGGCGGTCAACCTGTTCTGGGCGTTGGATAAGCTGCGCGGCGAATTCGGCAAAATTTCGGGCGACCCATTCCCCGCGCTGCTTGAAACCGCCCTGACGATTCATCAGGAGGACATCGCCGCCAACCGGACCATGGGCGAATTCGGTGCTGACTTACTGGAAGGCGCGACCGGCGTGCTGACCCATTGCAACACGGGTTCCCTCGCGACCGGCGGCTACGGGACGGCGCTGGGCGTGATTCGTAGCGCCTACCAACGGAATCCACGGGCGGTGTTCGCCACCGAAACCCGGCCTTGGCTGCAAGGGGCGCGGCTCACCGTGTGGGAATTGGATCAAGACGGCATCCCGGCCACGCTCATCGCCGACTCGGCGGCGGCGTATCTAATGAAAACCGGCCAAGTGCAATGGGTCATCGTCGGGGCCGACCGCATCGCCGCCAATGGCGACACCGCCAACAAGATCGGCACCTATGCGCTGGCGGTGGCCGCTCGGCATCACGGCGTCAAGTTCATGGTGGCCGCGCCGACCTCGACCATCGACTGGCGCACCGAATCCGGCGATGGCATCGAAATCGAGGAGCGCGAGCAGCGGGAATTGCTGTACGACCATTTCCAGCGCCAAGGCAGCGTCATCAAAGCCTGGAACCCGGTGTTCGACGTGACGCCCGCCCATTTGATCGACGCCATCGTGACCGAAAAGGGCGTGGTCCAAAATCCCAACCGGGCAGCCATGCAATCCCTGCTGGCATGAACCCGCTGCTTGCCATCGCCCTGGGCGGCTCGGTCGGTGCCTTGACCCGGTTCTGGGTCGCCAACGGCATTTACGCTTGGCTGGGACGCGGCTTCCCCCACGGCACGCTGTTCGTTAATGTCACCGGCTCCTTCCTAATGGGTCTGTTGACGGAGTTGATGCTCCAGCGTTTCCCCATGGCGGCGGAATACCGGGCCGCCGTGCTGGTCGGCTTTCTCGGTGCTTACACCACCTTTTCCACCTTCGCTATCGAGTCGTTTTACCTCATCGAAGAGGGGAGCTATTGGAAGGCGGGCATGAATATGTTCCTCAGCGTCACCCTGTGCGTGGTGGCGGTGTGGGCGGGCTTGATTCTAGGGCGACGATTGTTTTCCGCCGAGCTTTATCCCTGGCTGGGCCACGGCTTCGCTTATGGTCGGTGGGCGGGAATGCTGGCATTGGGCCTCTGTGCCGGGCTGCTGGCTGAATTGGCGGTGCGGTATTCGCCGTTGGCCTTCCTCACGCGGTCCAGTATGTTGATCGTGCTGCTGGGCGTGATGAGTGTCGCCTCGGCCATCGCGGTATTACCGGAATCTTCCCAAGGCGGTGGCAACGATGGCGTGCTGGGATTGTTCGTCGCGAGTTCGCTGGGCAGCGCGGTGTCGGTGGGCTTGGGGATGATGTTAGGGAGGCTGTTATGACGACTCGTCCCGTGACCGTGGTACGTATTTATTTCCGGGAAGGCGAGCATGTGCTGAACAAGCTCGTGCGCTTTTTGCGGGAAGAACAGCGCATCGCCGGGTTGACCGTGTTGCGGGGCGTGCTGGGCGTCGGCGACAGCGGTGAATTGCATCCGGCGTCGTTGCTCGACCTGTCTTTGGATTTGCCCTTGGTCCTCGAATTTTTTGAGGCGCCGGACAAGGCCGAGCGGGTGATTGAGGAAATATCCCGCCGGTTTGCGCTGGAGCATGTGGTTTGTTTTCCGGCGACGGCTTGTGGTGCGACCTGATGGGGTGCCGATCCACGAGTCACGCCCGGCCCTCCCGCCTCGCCAGCCAAACCAGTTTTATGGAGCCAATGTCATGACCCAAATCGTATTGGAATTTGAACCGGACGCTTTTTCCGCTTTGCGGTTGGCGCCCCAAGAATTTTCCCGCGAAGTCAAAGCCGCCGCCGTGGTGCAATGGTATGCCGAAGGGCGCATATCCCAGGGCAAAGGCGCGGAGCTTCTCAAGCTTAGCCGGGCCGAATTTTTGGACGAGCTACACCGCCGTAAGGTGCCTGCCTGCCAAGTGACCGTCGATGAATTATTCCGGGAGATCGATGGTGTTTGATCGACTGGTGGCCGACGCATCGCCCCTGATTTTTCTATCTCGGGTGGGTGGAGTCGACTGGATCGCGAGGCTTTCCGCGCAACCCGTCACCATGCCGCAGTCGGTAGCGGATGAGGTTTCGATGGGGGCGCAAGGTTTTGGGATTATTGATGCTCTATCCCGGCATGAGCGGTTTGAAATGGTTCCCGACCTGCCGCTTGGCGTGAGCGTGGCCGCCTGGGATTTGGGTAGGGGCGAATCCCAAGTGTTGCTGCGTTGCGCGGCGTACCCTGGACAAGTGGCGTTACTGGATGACCTCGCGGCCCGCAAGTGCGCGGCGAGTTTGGGCATCCGCACGGTCGGAACCTTGGGCATTGTGGTGGTGGCGCGTCAAAAGCAGTGGATACCTGCCGCCAGACCCACTATGCAGGCACTCATCGCCCACGGCATGTTTCTCTCGCCACAGGTGTTGGCATCCGCTCTGGAAAGGCTCGGAGAATAACCGCTTGCCACTCTGGAGAAATGCTATGACCCGCCAATTCAATGTCATCATCGAACAAGACGCCGAAGGCTATTTTGTCGCTTCGGTTTTCCGGCTTTACCCGGTTGCCATATCCAAGCCAAATCGCTGGACGATTTAATGGCACGAGTCCGCGAGGCCATCGAGCTTTGCGTTGATGCTATGCCAGACGAGATTGATTTTGCGAAGTTATACGAACGCATCACGCCGGAAAATCGCCATGAGGAAATCTCATGGGGAAACCCTTAGGATTAAAAGTTACCCACTAAATAAGGACCAACCATGCTAGACCCACGCCTTATCCGCGCCGAATTAGAAAACGTCGAAACCCAACTCGCCCGGCGCAATTTCAAACTCGACACCGACGCTTTCCGCGCCCTGGAGGCCCAACGCCGGGACATCCAGATCAAAACCCAGTCGCTCCAGAACGAGCGCAACACCCGCTCCAAGTCCATCGGCCAAGCCAAGGCGCGGGGCGAGGACATCCAGCCCTTGCTGGCCGAAGTGGCCCACCTCGGCGATGACTTGAAGGCGCTGGAAGGCGAGTTGGACCAGATTCAAACCAAGCTGGAAGACCTGCTGCTGAACGTACCCAATATCGTGGATGCCGACGTGCCGGAAGGCCGTAGCGAGGCCGACAACCAGGAAATCCACCGCTGGGGCGAGCCGCCGACGTTTGATTTCCCGGTCAAGGACCATATCGAGCTGGGGGCCGCGCTGGGCGGGATGGATTTTGAAGCCGCCGCCAAAGTTACCGGCTCGCGCTTCGTGGTGTTGCGAGGACCGCTGGCCCGCCTGCAACGGGCGCTGACCCAGTTCATGCTGGATGTGCATACCCAGGACCACGGCTACACCGAAACCTATGTGCCGTTCATGGTCAACGCCGAGTCCTTGCGCGGCACCGGCCAGTTGCCCAAGTTCGAGGAGGATTTGTTCAAGGTCGCCCACGATCCGGCGTTCTACCTGATTCCCACCGCCGAAGTGCCGGTCACGAATCTGGTCCGGGACGAAATCGTCGAGGCCGACCGCCTGCCGCTGAAATTCGCCTGCCACACCCCGTGTTTCCGCAGCGAGGCCGGTTCCTACGGCAAGGACGTGCGCGGCATGATCCGCCAGCACCAATTCGAGAAGGTCGAACTGGTCCAGATCACCCGACCCGACCAGTCCAGCGAGGCCCACGAAGCCTTGACCAGCCACGCGGAGGAAATCCTCAAGCGTCTGAACCTGCCGTTTCGCCGCATGCTGCTGTGCGCGGGCGACACCGGCTTTTCTTCGGCCAAAACCTACGACCTGGAAGTCTGGCTGCCGGGGCAGGGCGCTTACCGGGAAATTTCCTCGTGCAGCAACTTCCGCGACTTCCAGGCCCGCCGCTTGCGTGCCCGCTGGCGCAACCCGGAAACGGGCAAGCCGGAACTGGCCCATACCCTCAATGGCTCCGGGCTGGCGGTCGGGCGCACCCTCATCGCGGTCATGGAGAATTATCAGGACGAGCAGGGCCGAATCCGGGTGCCGGAAGCCTTGCGTCCTTATATGGGCGGCGCCGAGGTGATCGGGTGAGCGAGGCGGCGAATATTCCAGCGGATGCCGTGGCGCGGCTGCGGCAAATCGTCGCGGTGGCGGTCGGGCCGGAAACGGTCGGGGCGGCCACATCAACGGAGAGCGAAGCCGGAGACATCGTCACTCGCCTACAAGCCCGCGTAAGTCACCGTGACATCCACCGCCAGCGCCATATCGAACGTATCATTGCGCTGACCCTTGACAACGCGGAACAATCGGACGCAAAAGCGCCCGTGGATTCCGGCTGGCTGACGCGCTTTTTCGAGTGCGCCCAGGATGCCAGCCACGAGACGGAGCAGCAGGTGTGGGCCAGGATGCTCGCCCGTGAGGTCGCGAATCCGGGCAGTGTCAGCAAGCGGGCGCTAGTGTTTTTGAGCGCAATGGAAGCGTGGGAACTGGACGGCTTCATTGAGTATGCCGCCTTCGCGTTCGCTTTCGAGAGCGGCTGGCGCTTCATGTTCGCCGAGGAAATCGCGTTCCGCGAGCTGTGGACCTATGGCCGCGAACTCGACCTCACCCAGCATTTCATCAGTATCGGCCTGTTGTCCGGCGAGGTCGGGACGATCAAGCCCGGCGCGGGGCGGTGGATGCGGATCAACTACCGGGACCGCGTTTATGAATTACGCGGCGGCGAGGCTTGGCGCGGCGACTCCGACAAGCCGGGTCTCGCTTACCGGAAGTTCACCCCCGTCGGCCAGCAATTGGCCGAGGCAATCCGGCCCAAGTCGTTTTTCGGCTATGCCCGCAACCTCGTCAAAGCCTTGAACTCCGCGCATGGCACGGGTTTCGAGTTGATCGAGCCACCGCCAGAAAAACTGTAGGTCGGGCTTCAGCCCGAGACTGCGTTTTGTGGGAGTCGGGCTGAAGCCCGACCTACAATCCTTGCCAGTCGCCGGGTTTGATGCGCTATGTAAAGCCCGGACTCGGTGACGTCGCAAATCCGTTAGAACTTTCCGCTTCAAAGGTTGGTGATTTTAGAATCTTCGTTTATGATGGAATTGCATCGTTCACCAGCTACCAAAACGGAGGTGACGGATGCAAAAGCAGCGACTGATTGTCAACACACTTCTGTCGGCTTATTTGGCATCTTTCTGTACGTTTGGTCATGCCAAGACGGCAAGCCCAAAAGGCGAGGTGATGGCCCAGACAGGCATCGCTTCTTATTACAGTAATCGGTTTCATGGCCGTAAGACTGCGAACGGCGAGAGGTTTGACCAGAACGGTCTTACCGCCATGCACCAGACACTGCCCTTCGGTACCCGATTGCGGGTTACCAACTTAGCGAACCATCGCAGCGTGGAAGTCCGCGTGAACGATAGGGCGCATCCCCGGAACCACCGGGCGCTCGACCTCACTCGTCGGGCGGCCATGGAACTGGGATTTGTCCGGGCCGGCTTGGCCCGCGTCAAATACGAGGTCATAACGCCGGATGACGAATTCACGGCCCGCGACGCGGACGGCGACTTCGATACCCGGTACAGTGACGAGCGGGACGGTTAAACGTCCTTTGCCGACGCCCCGTGGCTTTACGATGCGGTCACGGGGCGGCTGGCATAAATCCCGCCTTTTACCCGGCTATTGTTGACTGCGATGCTGGGGAATCCCATAATCCCGGCCAACTCAATCAACCCCAACCCCATGGGCTAGCCGCGATGAACGAAGAATCCATCATCAAATTTAGCGATAACGCCGCCGCGAAGGTGAGCGAACTCATCGCCGACGAAGGCGACGATAATCTGAAACTGCGGGTCTACGTGACCGGCGGCGGGTGTTCCGGCTTCCAGTACGGCTTCACCTTCGACGACACCGCCAGCGAGGACGACACCCAGATCGTCAAGAATGGCGTGACCGTGTTGATCGACGCCATGAGCATCCAGTATTTGAGCGGCGCCGAGATCGACTACAAGGACGACCTGTCCGGCTCGCAGTTCGTGATCCGCAATCCCAACGCCTCGACCACCTGCGGCTGCGGTTCGTCCTTCTCCGTGTGATTCCGCCTAGACTGACTCGGTTTTTGAAACCGAGTCGGTCTGCAACCCCGCCCATTCTTCGGCCCAAGCCATTTCTCTCGGGACTTCGCTCCCTCCCCTGATTTAAAATCCCGGCCTTTTCAAGCCACCACAAGGAATTCCCGCCCATGTCCATTGAGGAATCATTGGCCGTCATCCGCCGGGGGACGGCGGAAATCATCCCCGAAGACGAATTAGCCAAACGCTTGGCGACAGGCCGGCCCCTGCGCATCAAGGCCGGTTTCGATCCGACCGCGCCCGACCTGCACCTCGGCCACACGGTGCTGCTCAACAAGATGAAGCAGTTCCAGGACTTGGGCCACGAGGCCATGTTCTTGATCGGCGACTTCACCGGCATGATCGGCGACCCGACCGGCAAGAACGTCACCCGCAAGCCCTTGAGCCGGGATCAAGTCATCGAGAACGCCAAGACCTACGAGCAGCAGATTTTTAAAATACTCTGCCCGGAAAAAACCCTGGTGATGTTCAACAGCAGTTGGATGAACGCCATGACCTCGGCGGACTTGATCCAACTGGCGGCCAAGCACACGGTGGCCCGGATGCTGGAGCGCGAGGACTTCAACAACCGCTACAAATCCGGCCAGCCCATCGCCATCCATGAATTCCTTTACCCGCTGATTCAGGGCTACGACTCCGTGGCGATGACGGCCGATGTGGAATTGGGCGGCACCGACCAGAAGTTCAACCTGTTGGTCGGGCGGCATTTGCAGGAAATCTACGGCCAGCCGCCCCAAGTGGTCGTCACCATGCCGATTCTGGAAGGCTTGGATGGCGTGCAGAAAATGTCCAAGTCGCTGGGTAATTATGTCGGCGTGGCGGATGTGCCCGACGATATGTTCGGCAAGCTGATGTCGATTTCCGACGACTTGATGTGGCGGTACATGGAATTGCTCAGCTTCCAGCCGATGACCGAAATCCAAACATGGCGGCGGGAATGCGGCGAGGGTGCCAATCCGCGTGATTACAAAGTGCGGTTCGCCCAGGAAATCATCGCCCGCTTCCACAGCCAAGCGGACGCGGTGCGTGCCCTGGAGAATTTCGAGGCTCGCTTCAAGCAGGGTTTGATCCCGGAGGATTTGGAAGAGCGCGAATTGACCGCCCTGGCGACGGGTTATCCGATTGCCGCGTTGCTCAAGGATTTGGGGCTGACGACCAGCACGTCGGAATCCAATCGCATGATTCAGCAGGGCGGGGTGAAGATCGACGGCGAGAAGGTATCCGACCCGAAGTTGGCGATTGCGGGTGGGAATACCCACGTATTGCAGGTCGGCAAGCGGAAGTTTGCCAAGGTTAAGTTGATTGCCGGTTAGTTTTGGTTTGCTTGGCGTTCCCACGGTTGGCGTGGGAACGGCTTTTCGGGATGCGTCGCATCCCGGTTATTTAATCCCTCCGATATTAAGCCGGACATCTGGCTTAATCCTCTCCACGTAAACCCCATTCCACGTCATCAAGAATGAATTGCTCGATTAACGCTTATTGGTGCGATTCAAGGTAATGACGCAAAGATTCCGCAGTAAGCGTTGCCCCGGCAGCTTGGGCTAAATAGGCTTTTCGCTCGCTATCTTGGACGGATTCAAATTCGTCCGCTTCAAAAGCATTCAGCAAGTCTTGTTCTTCTTGGTCGAGTTTTAGGTTCGACATGAAGGCGCTGGCCTTTAATATTTCAACACCTATCAAGTCGCCATCCGCGTTAAGCTCGGCGGTGATATTGGGGCTTAATTCCAGGGTTTCGGCTTCTTCTTCGTTGGTGATGGCGAGGTGAATGACATCTTGCTCGGGGAAGTGGTGGACTATTGGGTTATTCATAAATGGATCTGACTGTTGCTCATTCCCATGCGCCGCGTGGGAACGAGCGAACCTTGAAACGCATAGAAATTGATTTCAACCGGCTCCGGCTGACCATTTGATGTCGATTTTTCTATGCTGCGCGACACAATCCCGCAGATAGAGATTAATGAGGTTTTGATAAGGCACCCCGGCCTCGTCAGCCATTGTTTTGAAATACTCGATAACATCCTCGCTAAGCTTCATCGTGACGGACTTTTTGAGTTTAGCGGCATAAGGATTCTTGCGGGCTTCCATTGTTGAAAAGTCGTATTCGTCTTTCATGGTTTCTTGCTCCGATAAAACTTGCTTTCGGTATGGGTTGCTTTACGAGCGGAAATAATCCTGATTGTGTTGGCTCCGTTCCGCTCGCAATGGCATACGACAAGAATTCGCGCCTGACTGCTCATGCCGAGCATGAGAAACCTGTCTTCCATTGTTGAGCTTTCTTTGTCGAAAAACTGGGTTGCGTAGTCATCATAAAAAACCGATTTGGCCTCATCGAAGGATATGCCATGCTTCTTTAGGTTGGAAGCCGCTTTGGCGGAGTCCCATTCAAAGTTAATCATGGATGACGCGGTGGTTCTGGTGAGATAGGCGGGGAAGTTTGGCGAGTATTTCGGCTTGGCTCATGGATGACTCCTAAAGCTGCACGTTCCCACGTGGCGCGTGGGAACGTGCAAAATAAAGTATATTCATACTCTAACTATGCCAGTACCAGGGAAGCGAAGTTTTTTAAGCCATTCAGTTATGCTATCAAGATTTACTTCATATATTGGATAGCCTCTAGCTGATATCGTTGTTCTTGCGGCAGGACTAAGTTCTGACGTTGTAACTATTAAGCCGTATTCAGCCCCCTCGTATTGAACATCAGCATAAAGTCCCTTAATAATCACGCGCTCTACTTTCGCCTTTTGGCGTTTGCACTGTATTAGAAATAAAGGGTTTTCGGTTGGTGTTGAGTCTGCCTTCCAGACTCGTATATCTACCCCATCGTCATTGCTTCCTGGTCCGAGAGCTACTTTGTATTCATCGTGGTCGAAAAATTCTGCGATTAGTTCCTCAAATTTACGCCAATGCATGTTTGGAAGCTTATTCGTGTTATTGCTAAGATAGTCTATGAAGCGTCGGTCAATAAATCGTCCATATTCTGGTGGCTCGGCTGTGCCTCTAAATAATTTACTCAGGTTTAGCGTGCTATTCCAGTGAATAGAACGCCCCACTGAAAATGGACTGAATGTCACTGCCTGATGAAAAGCCAATAGTTTTTCTAAGGCTATCTCAGCCCCGATAGCCCCGTGCTGCTCTTGGCATTTTATTATTATTGGATCTGGGCTGATCGATTTGGAGTCGCCGATTTTAACTTGGTGAACTAATTCGCTCAATATTTTGTTAAATGTCTTTGTTATCTCTTGATATTCCGCCAATAATCCACTTTTTCTATATTTATGAAAAAGATATGCTCCGGTATGATCTCCGTTATATTCTTCTTTAGTGTGGCCAATCCGAAAAAGTAGCTTATAAAAAAGTGCTTCATATTCTTCTGATCGAAATCGAATCCACGATTTCTCCGAATCACGTATAATTTTTTGATATTCGGTATCATATAGGTGATCGCAAAGCTCATCAATTGAAAGCGCAAGGCCAGCTTTATAGCCACACACTTCAGAAAGTCTATCTGCTAAAGCTCCTGGCCCGAAGTTCATTCCTCCCATAAATGCTCCTAACTAAAAAATTTGAAAATCTAATATCGACCTAAACTGGATAGAGACTGCGAGTGGAACCAATTGTTTCGCTATCCAAGAGATATATGATTTCCAGTCTCATATAAAACTATTGAGTTGTCTAGTTGAGCAAGCTTTACGATCACCAATTTCTTAAAGGACACCCCCCATGCACGCCTACAAATGCCAAACCGTACTCCCAGAAAATCACCGCCTAATCCTCGACCTCCCACCCGACATCCCCGCCGGAGCCATTGAAATCATCGTTCTATCCAGCCAAAACGCAGCCGGGCAGGATGTGGCGGCAATGCTGGACGAGTGGCGGAACCAGCCACTTCCCCAAGACGAACTGGAAGCGCTGGAAGCCTTCCCCGATTTCCGCGCAGCCCATCCCTTGCGCTGGCGGTCTGGGGGTTGATACTTAGGGCTGGCCGCTGGCCGAGCCGCTGATGGGTCCGGCCCAAGCGCAAGATGAATCTTGCACTCCAAATTAAAGGCGCTCCCATGCCCCACCACTACCTAACCCACCTCTTCGCCCCAACCTCCATCGCCGTCTTCGGCGCCTCCGACCGCCCCGAAGCCGTCGGCACCCGCGTCTACCGGAACCTTCTGGAAGGCGGCTTCCCCGGCCCCATCCACGCCATCAACCCCAAATACCAGATCGTCGGCGACCGCCCCTGTTATCCCACCCTCGAAGCCGTCAAGGAACGGGTGGACCTCGCCATCATCGCCACGCCCGCCGCGACCGTGCCCGACCTCGTGCGGGCCTGCGGCTTGCACGGCGTCAAGGCCGCCGTGGTCATGTCGGCGGGTTTCGGCGAACGGGGCGGAGCGGGCTGGGCGCTGGAACGCACCCTCATCGACGAAGCCCAGCGCTTTGGGCTACAAATCCTCGGCCCCAACTGCTTAGGGATAATGCGGCCCTCCGCCAAGCTCAACGCCACCTTCAGCAACAACGTCGCGCACCGGGGATCGCTGGCCCTGGTCTCCCAATCGGGCGCGCTCTGCACCGCCATCCTCGATTGGGCCAACGCCCGCCGCATCGGCTTCTCCGCCATGGTGTCGCTCGGGGCCGGGGCGGGCGTGGATTTCGGCGACATCCTCGACTACCTCGCCCTCGACCCGGAAACCCGCAGCATCCTCCTTTACGTCGAAGGGCTGCGCGATGCGCGGCGCTTCATGAGCGGACTTCGCGCCGCCGCCCGCATGAAGCCGGTCATCGTCATCAAGGCCGGGCGGCACAAGGAAGGCTCCCGCGCCGCCCTGTCCCACACCGGCGCGATGGTGGGCGTGGACGACGTGTTCGACGCGGCCCTGCAACGGGCGGGCGTGGTGCGGGCGCGGACCATCGAACAATTGTTCGCCGCCGCCCAACTCCTCGCCACCCGCCACCGGGCGCGGGGCGACCGGCTCGCCATCGTCACCAACGCGGGTGGTCCCGGCGTGATGGCCACCGACCGGGCGGTGGAGCAAGGCATCCGCTTGGCCGAATTGGACGAGGCCACGTTGAAAGCGCTGGACGCCGTGCTGCCCGCCGCCTGGCCGCGCCAGAATCCGGTGGACATCCTCGGCGACGCCACCCCGGAACGCTACGGCGCGGCGGTGGAAGCCTGCCTCAAGGACGCCAACGTGGACGGGGCGCTGGTGTTGCTCACGCCCCAGGCCATGACTCAACCGACCGAAGCGGCGGAGGCGGTCATCCGGGCGGGCGAGTCGGTCCACAAGCCCATCCTCGCTTGCTGGCTGGGCGGAACCCAGGTGATGGCGGGGCGCGAATTGTTCGCCCGGCACGGCATCCCCAATTTCGTGAACCCGGAAAGCGCCCTGGAAGCCTTCGGATTCATGGCCGAGTATCAAAAGAATCAAAAGATGTTGATGCAGGCGCCGGACCCGCTCAGCGCCCATGAGCCACCCGACATTACCGGCGCCCGGCTCATCATCGAGGGCGCGTTGTCGGAGCGGCGGCAGGTGTTGTCCGCGCTGGAAACCCGCGCCCTGCTGCACGCCTTCCACATCCCCATTTCCCCGGCGCTCATCGCCCGCACCCCTAACGAGGCGCTGGCGGCGGCGGAATATCTGGGTTTCCCGGTGGCGCTGAAAATCCTCTCGCCCGATCTGGTCCACAAATCCGACGTGGACGGCGTGCGGCTCAACATCGAGAGCGCCGAGCGGGTCCGCCACGTTTATAACGAACTGCTGGCGACGGTTCGCGCCCGCCGCTCAGGTCTAGCCATCGACGGCGTGACGGTGGAGAAGATGTACCGCAACCGCCATGGCCGGGAATTGCTGGTGGGCATCATCGACGATCCGGTGTTCGGCCCGGTCATCAGCTTCGGGGCGGGCGGCACAGCGGTGGAAGTGCTGCGCGACCGCGCCGTGGCCCTGCCGCCGCTGAATGAACACATCGCCGAAACCCTCATCGGCCAGACCCGCACGGCGAAGCTGTTGGACGCCTTCCGCAACCTGCCGCCGGTCAACCGCGACGCCTTGCTGGAAGTGCTGCTGCGGTTGTCGGAAATGGCCTGCGAACTGCCGGAAATCAAAGAGTTGGACATCAACCCGCTGATGGCCGACGAGTCCGGCGTGTCGGCGCTGGACGCCCGCATCGTGGTGCATGAGCATTCGCCGGGTCGCCGCCGCTATGGGCACATGGCGATTCACCCGTACCCGCTGCACCTCGTTAGCCGCGTGCAGCTTTGCGACGGCACCGACATCACCATCCGCCCCATCCGCCCGGAGGATGCCGAGATGGAACAGGCGTTCGTGCGGCAGTTGTCGCCCGAGGCCAAGTTCTTCCGCTTCATGAATTCGCTCCAGGAACTCAGCCAGGACTTGCTGATTCGTCTGACCCAGTTGGATTACGACCGGGAACTGGCGCTCATCGCCACGGTGGCGGGGGAGGGCGGCGAGACCGAATTAGGCGTGGCCCGCTATTTCACCAACCCGGACGGGCAGACCGCCGAATTCGCCCTGGTCATCGCCGACGGCTGGCAGCGGCGGGGATTGGGGATGCGGTTGATGTCCTGCCTGATCGAGGCGGCGCGGGAAAAGGGTTTCCGCTATCTACAAGGTGAGGTGCTGGCGAGCAACGTGAAGATGCTGGCCTTGATGAAGCGGCTGGAATTCGTCAGCCGGGTGGATGTGGATGATCCGGGGATTGTGATGGTGGTGAAGGTGTTATGAGCGAAGGATGTTTTGCCCTCGTATTGGCAATTTCCCTTATCATTCTGCCCCATTTATCCCAGCTATTCAGAAAGGAGCCTCAATGATCCGCCTACCCGACCACCCCCTGCGCCGCCGCCTGCACGACGAAATCAACGCCCGCCCCTACGAGCCGGTGCAATCCCCCGAGCGCGTCACCTATCTCGCCTATCTGGTGGACGAACAAGACCGGGCGCGGGAAACCGCCCATGTCGACGCCTTGTGCGGGCACTTCGGTTATAGCCTCAGCGGCGATGACGGGCGTTATTTCCACCTGAATTTCAACGGGCTGCGGGTCAGGATCGAGCGGCACGAGGAATACACCCGCTATATGTTCACCCTGTCAGGCGCGGGGGGTGATCCGTTCGCCGAGCCAGCGATTTGCGGCGTGCCGACCGAGTGGATGGAGGCCATCCCCGGCAAGCTGCTGGTCGCCATCAACGCGGCGGTGCTGTCGGCGGAAACCGACTTCAAAACCGCCTCGCCGGAGGTCGCCGCCGTGTACCTGCCCGCCAGCCGCTTGATTGGCTCGGGACTCGCCAACGGCGCGGTGACGGCCTACACCGATTTCCAAATCCACGGGGACGGCTTCTCCCGCTGGCTGCTGTTCGACCACTGCAAAGACCCGGCGCAGGTGGGCCGGACCTTGCAGCGTCTGTTTGAAGTCGAAACCTACCGCCTGCTGGCTTCATTGGCCTTGCCGGTCGTGCGCGAACTGCGCCCAGAACTACGCATCAAAGACCGCGAGTTGGCCGAGCTAACGGCGGCGGTGGCGAGCAGCAGCGATAAACATGTCGAGGAATTGGATAAAAACGACGAGGAATTGCTGGAAGACCTGACCAAGTTGGCGGCGGATGTCGAACGGCTGGTGTCGGCCCACCAGTACCGCTTCGACGCGACTCAAGCTTATTTCGCCCTGGTGTCCAACCGGCTCACCCAATTGCGTGAGGTCAAGCTCGGCGAGCTTTCCACCATCAGCGGCTTCCTCAACCGGCGGCTGGAACCGGCCCGCAACGCTTGCGATTCGTCCATGCGCTGGCTGCAAACCCTCGCCACCCGCGTGACCAACGCCAGCCAGTTGCTCCGCACCCGCGCCGATGTCCGCCGCGAGCAGCAGGACAGCGCCATGCTGGCCGCCATGAACCGCCGCTCCCATCTGCAATTGCTGTTGCAGCAAACGGTCGAGGGCTTGTCGCTGGCCGGTATCACCTACGCCGGGGCTTCGCTGCTCGGCATCATCGGCGGGGCGTTGTTCAAGCGGGGGCTGTTCCCGTTCGATGGCCCGACGATGGAAGCCATCGCGATACCCGTCGTGGCGGTGATTGTTTACGTCGGCACGCAGCACATCCGGCGGACGGTGCGCGAACTCAACAATTATTGATTGATAGGATGGGTGGAGCTTTAGCGAAACCCATCATAACGGGCTATGTAGGGGTCTATCCTCTCCTTCTCCAGCGGGAGAGGGTTGGGGTGAGGGGGATTTAAACGAGATTTTTCTGCCTTAACCCTTTCCAGCATGGCGACCAAAAAGATCGGCATGATGGGTTCCGCTACGCGCCACCCATCCTATGAGTTACATCTGATCGAGAAATAAACCAATGCCCTGTGCGTCGCAAAAGCTGGCCTGATTTTTTTGACCGGGCGCGGGAGGCTGGATAAGGCTGGAAAATCTAAGGCTTTTTTGAACTCCGGCGCGTTGCCTCCCGTTCCGCTTAGGACCGCCTCACTCGAAAGCGGGATTGCAAAAGGCTGGTCCCGACTAAAATAATCCATTGAAGAATGCTGCACAGCAGCGTAATTAATCCAAGAATTTTGCGTCATCTTCCACCGCCGTTAGATCCGGCCCCGAACCCGCCAGCCCCGGAGAGGAACACAGCCCAAACTTCAGCGTTTTTCCCCCGCCATCGAACCTTATAAAAAGCGTATAGGCGACACGCTTTTCGGTGGTGGAACCAAGGACCACCCGGTGATGTGGAGCGTAACTAACGGCCCCGCCCGATTTTTTCTTTTCATTCGGATCAGCCGTTTCAAAGAAACCGAGTCCGGTCCCGGAAATTCGCCGGTTTTAGGCATTCCGGCCACTCCCCAATCATCCGGGAGGGCGCGGGGAACAATTCCATTCAGGGGTATTCGATGAACGCACAAAAGATTTTCCTGCCCGCCTTTTCCTTCAATCCACCCGCGTATGTCCGTCACGACCGGCTGAAAAGCTGGGTCTTCGAGATGGCCGAACTCTGCGCCCCGGACGACATTGTCTGGTGCGATGGGTCGGAAGAGGAATACCAGTCACTCTGCGATGGCATGGTCCGCTCCAAGACGCTGATCCGGCTCAACCCGCAACTCCGCCCCAACAGCTTCCTGGCCCGCTCCGACGCGAACGACGTGGCGCGGGTCGAGGACCGCACCTTCATCTGCACCAAGAGCCGCGACGACGCCGGGCCGAACAACAATTGGGAAGACCCGGCCCGCATGAAAACCACCCTGCGCAATGTGTTCCGGGGCTGCATGAGGGGCCGCACCCTGTACGTGGTGCCGTTCAGCATGGGTCCGCTGGACGGGCCGATTTCCCACATCGGCGTCGAGCTGACCGATTCGCCCTACGTGGTCGTCAACATGAAGATCATGACCCGCATGGGCCGCGCCGTGTTCGACCGGCTGGGCGCGGACGGCGAATTCATCCCCTGCCTGCATTCGGTGGGCGCCCCGCTGGAACCGGACGAGCCCGATGTGCCGTGGCCGTGCAACCGGGACACCAAGTACATCGTGCATTTCCCGGAGACCCGCGAGATTTGGTCCTACGGCTCGGGCTATGGCGGCAACGCGCTGCTGGGCAAGAAGTGCTTCGCCTTGCGGATCGCCTCGGCCATGGCGAAGGAAGAGGGCTGGCTGGCGGAACACATGCTGATTCTCGGCGTCGAGTCGCCCGCCGGCGAGAAGACCTACCTCGCCGCCGCCTTCCCCAGCGCCTGCGGCAAGACCAATCTGGCGATGCTGATTCCGCCGGAAAGCTTCAAGGGCTGGAAAGTCACCACCGTCGGCGACGACATCGCCTGGATCAAGCCCGGCCCGGATGGCCGCTTTTACGGCATCAACCCGGAAGCGGGATTGTTCGGCGTGGCCCCCGGCACGTCCGAGAAGACCAATCCCAACGCCATGGCGACGCTCCACGCCAACTGCATTTTCACCAACGTCGGGCTGCTGCCGAACGGCGATGTGTGGTGGGAAGGCATGACCCCGGAGCCGCCGAAATGGCTGATCGACTGGCAGGG
>NZ_JBTEKS010000002.1:0-53148 GCF_054333355.1 Methylomagnum sp.
GCTATCGTACACTCATTCTAAAAACGTTCTAATGGCGGCGACCCGCATCCGGGAACCAGTGGCCCAATCCCCTCAAAACAACTCCTTAAGCCAAGAACCACCGGCCTCGGTGGGCGCGGGCTGATCGCCCCCACAGGCCGCAAGCTGCGTGGGAGCCGTTCCGGCGATGAACGGCATCCGCACGGCACCCGCGCATCCTTGGTCGGTGCGCCCCCCACTGGCACGATCCACCCACGCCCAGTCCACATTGTCCGGCAATTCCAATTCCAGCGGCTCGCGGCTGACCTGGCGCATGGTCGAGGCCCACACCTTCAACGCCCCCTGCGCGCCGGTCAGACGGGCCGATTGATTGTCGTCCCGCCCCACCCACACTACCCCCAGATAATCGCCCGTGAATCCGGCGAACCAGCTATCCCGCAAATCATTGGTGGTGCCGGTCTTCCCCGCCGCATTGAAATCCGCAGGCAAATAGGCGTAGGCCGGCTTGCCGGTGCCCTGCCGCATCACTTCTTGCAGGGCGGTGTCCACGAGGTAAACGGCGGTCGGGTCCAGCCGCTGCTTGGTGTCGATCCCATAGCGCTGCAATCTGGCCCCGTCCTGGGAAACCACGTCCTGGATGCCCCGCAAGTGGGTGACGAAGCCGTTGTCCGCCAAGGTCTGATACATCTGGGCCACCTCGAAAGGCGTCAGAACCGCCGTGCCCAGCAGCAGCGACGGCACCAGCTCCAGCGGCTTGTCCACCCCGAGCTTGCGCAGGGTCTTCGCCGTGTGCGCCACGCCCACGTCCATGCCCAGCCGCACCGTCGCCAAGTTGTAGGAATGGGCCAGGGCCCGGTACAAGGGCACGGTGCCGTGTTCTCGGTTGTCGTAGTTCTTCGGCGTCCAGGCCGCGCTGCCCGGGTTCTTGATGCGGATCGCCGTGTCCTGCAAGGGCGTCGCCAGGGTGTACTTCTTGGGATTTTCCAGGGCGGTGAGATAGACCACCGGCTTGTACAACGAGCCGATCTGCCGCGCCGCGTCCAACGCCCGATTGAAGCCCGCCGCCTCCGGGTCGCGTCCGCCCATCAAGGCCACGATTTCCCCGGTCGCCCGCCGGGTCAGGATGGCCGCGCCTTCCAACTGGGTGGACTTGGTCTGGGCGTCCAGCTTTTTCAGGTTAGCCGTCATGGATTCTTCCAGTCGCCGCTGAGCGTTGATGTCCAGCGTGGTGAATATCCTGAGGCCCTCGGACGTCAGGTCTTCCGGCTTGTATTCCTGCTGCAACTGGCGGCGCACCAAGTCCAGGAAGGCCGGATAGCGGCTGATGGATTGATGGGGATTCTCCACCACGTCCAGCGGATGGGATTGGGCCTCGGCGGCCTGGGCGGCGTCGAGATGGCCCTGCGCCACCATTTCATCCAGCACCAAATCGCGGCGTTTCAACGCCCGGTCGGGCGCTTTGAACGGGTCGTAATAGGATGGCCCGCGCACCAGCGCCACCAACAGCGCGACATGGTGCAGGTCGAGTTCGTCTAGAGAGCGGCTGAAATAGTATTGGCTGGCGAGTCCGAAGCCATGAATCGCCCGCGCCCCGTCCTGCCCGAGATAAATCTCGTTGAGGTACGCCTCCAAAATTTCGTCCTTGGAATAGCGGGCGTCGAGGATGAGCGCCATCACGATTTCGTTGGCCTTGCGCCACCAAGTCCGCTCGGAGGTGAGGAAGAAATTCTTCACCAACTGCTGAGTCAGGGTGCTGCCGCCCTGGACGATGCCACCCGCCCGGAGGTTGGCCCAGACCGCCCGCAGGATGCCCCGCGCCGACACGCCGTGATGCTCATGGAAATTGCGGTCCTCGCTGGCGAACAGCGCCTTCAACAGCAAGTCGGGCGCCTGGTTGAGCTTGATGAGTACCCGGTCCTCTTTCAGCGCCGGATAGAAGCTGCCGATTTGCACCGGCTCCATGCGCAACACCGGCAGGGCGCGGCCCGTGTCCACGTCTTCCAGCGTCACCACTTGTTTACCGGCGAATTGGGCGCGGACTTCCCGTGCCGGCTCGGGCTTGTCCCAGAATTTGAATTCGCGGGTCTTCAGAACAATTTCGTTGCCGGTGCGGACGTAGGCACCTTGCGACGACAGGCTAGGATCAGCGCGGAATTTCAATTCGCCGAGCAGCCATTCGAGGCCCGTTGCGTCCAGGTTCGATCCGACGAATAGCTCCGTGGGCGCGGCATAGACACGGGCGGGCAAGGCCCAGCGCTTGCCCTCGAACTGCTCGCGGACCACATAGTCCTGGTAGGCGACATAGGCCACGAGTCCGGCGAGGACGAAGGGGGCGGTGAAAAATAGGAGGCGGCGGAAGGAGGAAGGGAAAAACCCGGAGGCTGGTTTGGCGGGGCGCTTGGAACGGCCCTTGCCTTTGCGTCTGGATGTCAGCATGAAGTCAAACTTGCCCTGGCGGGCGGGGAAACGAAGGAGGGGCTATTCTACACGGCGGGATTGGGGCGGGAAGGCTGTGGCTCCATCAGAGCATGGTGAAGCCGGTTAGCCCGAAGTGATGGGTTCCGCTAAGGCTCCACCTATCCTATGCACTCCAGAAGAACCTCCCAAAAATTAACGCCCGAACCCGCCCGAACCTTGCGGCCCGGGCGCGTCCGGGCGTTGTGGTAACTATCGAGGAAAACAACCGGGGCAACGCGGGTGTCCGCCCTACCCCGGCTATTTAGCTTCCCGGCGGTTGTAGGTCGGCCTTCAGTCCGACCTATCGGGCTAAAGCCCGACCTACGGCGAGCTGCTTAGTGGTGCCCTCCCGAACCACCCGAGGAGTTGCTAGCGGTCACCGCTTGCGGCATCGGCGGCATGTGCAGCTTGGCCGCAGGCCAGCCGCCCGTGGGCGATTTAGGGTTGGGCGCCCCGGTGAAGCTCTTCGCCAAGCTATGGCAGAGAGCGCAGCCGATGACCTGATCCTTCGCCACCTTGACCGGCTTGCCTTGATCGTTGGTCAAGACCCGATCCACAAGCGACCGCGACAAGCGGGTGCCCTTGTGATCCGCGCCATGGCAGGCGGCGCATTGGTCTTCGCCATCCGGTCCCGGCTTTTTGGCCATGTCGTTGTGCCAGCCGCCGTTCAAGCCGTCCTTATGCTTGCCCGCGCTGGTGTTGATAGCGGCACCTTCCGCGTGCTTGTACCAATACTCATCGCCCACCGGGTGCATCCCGTGGGGACCGGCTAGGAAGGCTTTCGCGCTGGCAGGGCCAACCACGCTGCCGTCGCGCACGCCCTGCCCTACCCCTAAGCCGCTGGTGCCGCCATCGGTGGCGACCAAGCCAGTCTTGAAATCGTCCTTGATATGGCAGGTGGAACATTCGGCGATGTTGCCGTCGTAGCCCTGGAGTTGGCGGGCGGTCACGTTGTCGTTGGCGTTGGGGTCTTTATTGGGCCACAGGCCATGCGAACCGCCGTGACAGGTGGAGCAATTAAGGATGCCGTTCGGCCCGGACCCATGCACATCGCCGCTCTTGCGGTAAAGCACCTGGGAAATTTCCCGGTCCACAAAGATCGTGTCGCCTTTCTTGGCGGCCAGCCCCGCCGCGACCTGGGCATCCGTCGCCGCCACTTTTTCGGGCCGCGATTCCTTGCTGGGCATGACCGCGAAGCGGGCATTGACCGGATGAATCGTCGCCGCCGCCGAGTCGCCGTCCTTCCAGCCCTGCTTCAAGGCACCCGCGCTGTAGTAATGATTCAAGCCCGCTTCGCCGTTCTTATCCAGATTGGCGTCGCCCACATGGCAAGAACCGCAGTTCGGCTCGTCGATCCACTGCCGCCGGAAATCCACGGAAGACAGGGTGTTGGGATCGTCCGGCCCCATCTGACCGCCCATGGTCAGGTTCTGGTCGTACATCTCGTGCGGGTAAACCAAGCCCACCGCCAGCATATCGCCATGGCAGCTATCGCACTTCAAGCCAGCGGAATGATGCACGTCACGATAAGCCTTCTCGGTCTTGCCGGTATGGCAGGTCAGGCAGTTTTTCTCCATGGGGATTTTTTCGCCCACCGGCAGCATTTCCTCGCCCAAAGAATGACGGGGGAATTGCGCCGGGTCCCAGTTGTTGCGCGGGGCGAAGGCTGGCACGGCGGACTTAACAGTGTAATTGCCGTTGGCGTCCTTGGTGTAATACTGGCCTTCCTCATCCAGATGCACCGAATCCCAGCCGCGCCCGCCGTACATGATCGGGTGGCCGCGCTCGTCGCGGATCAAGTCGCCCTTGGCGTGGGCCTGGCGGTCGGGGGCTTCCTGGGCGGTCACGTCCCGTTTGTAGACCTGCATCTTGCCGTGGAAAGCATGTTCGGTGCGGGTGTATTGGGACAGGGTTGTGACCAAACTCACCGCCGCCGCGCCGTAGTCGTACTTGAGGGTGCTGGTGTGGTGGGAGGCGCACATCGTGACCGAGTTGCGGGTGGTGTACTGATCGTCCACCACTTCGGTGAACACGTCGTCGCGGGCGTTGTTGTAGTTGATGGGCGTCATGTAGTCATGGACCAGCATGTTGTTCCAACGCGCCGCCTTCTCCTGATTGACCCAGTTGTCCTCGCCATAATCCTTGGCTTCCTTGAACTTCAGTTTGATCTGCAATTTCCAGGTCGCGTCATTGCCGGGATTGGTGGGGCTGGTGCTGCCGTCCGGCTTGAGCCAGCGCGATTCCGCAACGCGATCCGTGCGTAAGCCATTGGCGTCGTATTGCAGAACGATACCGGGCGCGACCAAGGCTTGAGTGGGATTGAGCGGGAACTTGCCATCGAAAATAGCGTGTACCGCCGGGCCGTAACCGTATTTCTTGAAGTCGGCGATGGGGTCGCTGGTCAAGCTGATGGTGGCCGGATAATCCGGCGGCAGCGGGAATGCGCCCTTGCCGGTGGCGGGTCCGGGCGTGCCGTCGGCGTTCAGCAATTCGGTGATGCGCACCGGCGTCCGCCAGATGTCCTCGGAACCTTTCTTGCCCTTGGCGTGGCATTCCCGACAGCCGGTGTCGGACGCGGTGGAATAGACCGCATCCGTCGCGGCTTTCTTGGCCCCGCCTTCCCGCGCCTCGACCCGCAGCAAAGGAAACGGGTTGATCCGGCCCTGATCGTCCACGGAGGTGAGCGGAATGTTCTGCGCCACGAAGGAATTCTGGGACGCGCTGAACGCGAACGGCTGCGGCTCATTGGACTTGTAGGGGTTGGCGATGCCCGGCATGGCCCGCACGCCCGCCCCCTTGTCCACTTGGCCACGCAAGCCTTCATCGGGTTTCACCAAGGGCTTGGCCGGAGTGAAGGCGTTTTGCACATCCGCCTGGGACAGGCCCTTCTCCGCCACCGGGGTGGTCAGCTTGGAGGCGTTGGGCTGATGCACCTTATCCCAAAACTCGCTCTTGGCGATGGTGGCGCGGGTATAGGCGTGGTTGTCCTGGTAAATGGTTTCCCCGGTAGAACTGGCTTTACCCAGCGTCCCGGTGTAGTCGAAGTTGGCTCCGGTCAGACCGTCCTGGAAATAGTTCTGGCTGGTGGAATTAATGGAGTTGGCGCCCGCCGGATCGTTGGGATTGGACGCCGCTGAGTAATAGACGCTGACGACGGAAGAATCGACGATGGAAGGCTTCTGCGGCACCTTCCGAATCACTTGGGCATTCAGCGCGTTGTACGGGAACAGGGCGTTGTACGGAATATTGATCTGGCTGCCGCCCTCCATCCCGGTGTCCTCGAACGGGAACACGACTAACGCATCGCGGTCGTTGGCACCATTCGTCCCCGGCATGGCCGCCGCCTTGGCGGGCCGGGCCACGGGTTCAGAGACCGGCGGGTTGGGGTTGGTGCCGGGCGGCGGCGCCACGGACACGGTAATAGCATCCGCGCATTCGGCCCCGCTGGCGTCTGTGCCCACGGCCATGACTTGGTAAAGTCCAGCCAGATTGAAGGCGTGGGAAACGCTGCTCTTGTTTTGATCGGTAGCGCCGTCGCCGAAATCCCACCCGAAGGCCACGCCTTTATTTTTGGTGGCGATTTGCAGGGCCACTGGCGCACCCACAGTGGCCGAGCGGTCGCCGCCGACGATGCCGCAAGCGGGCGCGGTCTTGCAGGACTTGGCGGCACCCGCCACGGCGACGGCAAGCTCCGCCCCGCCCGCCTCGACCTGTAATTGGCAAGGAATGGCGTCCTGAGGGATTAAGAAATTGAAGCCGAATTTGGCGTCGGTCTGACCCGAGAATAGCAGCCGATGAGCGGCGGCGTCGTAGATGGACACTTGCGAGCCAGCGGGTATGCCTTTGGCTTTGCCGGTGACTTGGATTTTGCCGACCTTGTTGGTGAACTTGGCGACCGCTGTGATTTTTGGACTGGCGGCCAGCGTTGGTGGCGCGGCGATGGTCGTTGCCACCGCGAGCAGCGCCGCAAAACTCGCGTGCCGCCCCCCGTAGAATAGGTTAATCATGATGTTCCCCGTTCAATAAAGAAAAATAAAACCAGCCACTTGCGTCAAGCCTTGCCGCGTTTTGGGCGAGGCCGAAACCGGGCCGGATGAGGGGAAAGCAATAAGGACGCCATGCTGTGAATCGCCCGGCGCTTTGGTCAGGATGGACGTTGGTCTGGGCAGAGAAACAGCGCGAGGGCGGTTTTTATTGTTCTCAGCCAAGACAGAAAAGTACGTAATGAGCGGGGTTTTTGAATGGGGGCGAGCCAAAATGACTTAATCCGGTGTCTTTTCACTCGCGGGCGCTTTTTTGTAATCGTTGCCCGCGAATCAATCCGTTTCTTTCGGTAATTCTTGCCCATTAGGCCGGGCCGTCATACGTGTATGCCATATAACTTAATAACCATAAAGAATGTGCGATATAGCTTATTGATTTGCGGGTGTCGGTCAGCGCTGGTTGAGGATGACGTAATGTCTTGACCACGCTGGAGTTTGAAAGCGAGAAAGCGTGACTTTTCCCCGCCAGCCTTTACCATCGGTGGCTTTCCATCCACCAGATTTACCAGATTTCCGCCCATGCGCCTGGACCTCTCCCGACACGCCGCCCAACTCGCCGAGCAATGCGCCCGGCGTCCCTGGCATATCCTGACCCTCGCCCTGCTGGTTTCGCTGCTGTCCGTGTGGGCCACGGCGCATTTGCCCATCTACACCTCCCGCCAAGCGCTGCTGCCGCAGAACACCCCGGTGGCCGAACGCCTCAACGGGTTCTTGAAGAAATTCGGCGCCGCCTCGGATTTGATCGTGGTGCTGGAAGGCGCCCCGCCCGCCGAGTTGGAAGCCTACGCCAACACCTTGGCCGAACGGCTCCGCGCCGAGCCTGAAATAGGCCAGGTCAGCGAGCGGCTGGATGTCCGCTTCCTGCTGGAGCATGGCTTTTTGATGGCGCCGCCCGAACGGCTCGACCAGTTCGGCGCGGCGCTGGACAAGCTGGCGGGAATGGATTTGCCCGGCGATACCCGTGGCCTCGACGCCGCGCTGCGAAAGGGCTTGGCGTGGCTGGAAAAGCCGCCGCCCATGGGGGACACCGACCTCCACGCCGCCGAGCAAAGCCTGGAAGCGCTGGGCTTTTTCCTGGGTGAATGGCAGCGCTGGCTGACCGCCGAAGCCCCGCCCACCGATTTGGAATGGACCCGGCTGCTGGCCCAGTTCGGAGCGGGCGAACTCGGCAAGGGCTATTTCACCTCCCGCGACGGGCGGCTGCTGTTCCTGTTCGTCCACGCCAAGAATCCTTCCGAGGAATTCGAAGCCCTCGCGCCCTTCGTCGAGCGGGTCAAAACCGTGGCGGCGGATTTGGCGACCGAGGCCAAAGCCGCCGGACGCGCCGCGCCCAAGGTCGGGCTGACCGGGCTGCCGGCGGTCGAGTACGAGGAATATCTCGATGTGCGGAAGGACATCGTGTTCGTCGTGACCACTTCCGCTGGCTTGATCGCCCTGTTGATTCTGGGCGTGGTGCGCAGCGTCCGCTGGGCGCTCGCCATCTTCGTGCCGATGGGCATGGGCGTGGTGTGGAGCCTGGGGCTGGCGCTGTTGGGGGTCGGTCATCTGACCATCGTCACCGCCGGGTTCATCGCCATCCTGTTCGGGCTGGGGGCGGATTACGGCATCTTCACCACGTCGAGCATCGCCGAGCAACGCCGGGCCGGGAAGCCCTTGGTGGAAGCCATCGGCCTGGGGATCGGCGCGTCGTTCCACGCGGTGTTCACGGCGGGCGGGGCGTCCGTGCTGATTTTCGGCGCACTGACGACGGTGGATTTTCCGGGCTTCGCCGAATTGGGCCGGGTCGCGGCGGAGGGCGTGTTGATGATCCTGATTGCGACCTGGATGGTTCAGCCCGCTTTGTACGCGCTGTTGCCGCCGAAGCTGAAAGAGTCCCGTGGGCTGAGCGGAGCCGAAGCCAATCAAGCCGATGGTAAACCGGGGCTAGGTGATCCGGTTCGCTCCCTTCGACTCCGCTCAGGGAACGAAGCGGATCGTCTAGCCGCATCGCCGTCGGGAAGCGTTCAGCGGCGCGGCACACTCCCCCGCCCGGTGGCCTTCATCCTGGTCATTGCCGCCATCGGCTCCGCCGTGGCCGGGGGCGTGAAAGGCTTCTCCATCCCGTTCGATTACGACGTGCTGGCCCTGCTGCCCAAGGATTCGGAGGCCGCCCACTACCAGCGCCGGATGGCGGCGGAGAGTGATTACCAACCCGAGGTGGTCATCTTCACCGCCAAGAATTTGGCCGAAGCCCGCCGCATCACCGACGAGGCCGGTAAGCTCAAAACCATTGCCAAGGTGCAATCCCTGACCAACCTATTCCCGCCCGACGCCGACCAGCGCTTGCGGAAAGCCCGCGCCATCGGGGAAGCGGTGACGCAGGCGGACTTCGCCGAGAAGGTCATCCAGCTGGAGCGGGGCGGAATGCCCGAGAAGACGTTCGGGCTGGTGAAAACAGCGCTGGACAAGAGCCTCGACCCCATCGACAACTTCCAGGAACAGGCGTTTTCCGCCGGGCACGCCAATCTGGTGAAGGGCTTGGAACAAGTGCGCGGGTCCATCGAGTCTCTCCGCGCTGCTCTCGACCAAAATCCCGAGCGGGGCCGGGAACGCAGCGAGCTGTACTTCCGCACTCTGCTGGGTACGGCGGGCAGCGGACTGGGGATACTGAACACCTGGCGCAAGGTCGAACCGCTGGCCCCGGACCAGTTGCCCGCGAGCCTCCGGGACCGTTTCTTCGCCCCGGACGGCACCATTGCCGTATACGCCTTCCCGGCGGAAAGTGTGTATGATCCGGCCAACCTCGAACGTCTAACCCATGATGTCTACAGCGTTTCACCGGAGGCCACCGGCTTTCCCGTGACCCATCTGGAATTCTCAAAAATCGTCGTGGAGAGCTTTACCCGTGGCACGGTGCTGGCGGTGGTGGCCTGTCTGATTTGGCTGATGCTGGTGTTGCGCAGCTTGCGCGGGTTCGTCCTGGCGGCGCTGCCGCTGTTGATCGGCGGCGGCTGGATGCTGGGGGTCATGGCCCTGGTCGGCATCAAGTACAACTACGCCAACATCATCGCCTTGCCGTTGGTCATCGCCCTGGCGGTGGATTATGGCGTGTGGTTCAGTCATCGCTGGCTGGAGCTGAAGGACCACAGCCCCTTCCAGGTCAGTGTCATCGCCGGGAAGGTCATCCTGCTGGCGGCGGGCACCGAGCTGGCTGGACTCGGGGCCATCGCCATGGCGAATTATCGCGGCGTGTCCAGCCTGGGGCTGGACATCACCATCGGCCTGTTATGCTGCTTGCCAGCGACTTTAGTGGTGGCCCCGACCATCGGACAACTAATTGATTCAGGGAGGAAAACCTGATGCGTAAACTGACCTTCATTACCTTGCTCGCTGGCCTGCTGGCCCCGCTCACCCCGGCCAACGCCGCCGAATCCGCGCCCCCCATCGTTGTTTGCTATCCCGGCGGGCCGGTCAACGAGGCCGACGCCAACGGCGCCATGGCCGCGATGTTGCGGGTGGTCGAGCGGGTCGGCCAATGGCCGGCGCAAAGCCTCACCAGCGAGTTCACCGCCAAAGCCGCCGACTGCCGGAAGCTGCTGGCCGAGAAGAAGCCCAAATTCGCCATCACCTCCCTGGGCCTGTTCCTGGAAGAACGCGCCGCGCATCGCCTGGTTCCGGTCATCCAGCCCAAGATGAAGGGCGCCACGGTGGAGCGCTATCAGGTGGTGGCCTCGCAAGGCAAGTTCAAAAGCCTGGACGAACTCAAGGGCAAAGCGGTGGGCGGCACGGTGCTGGAAGAGCCGGAATTCATAGGCCGGATCGTGTTCGCCGGGAAGATCGACCCCGCTACCTTTTTCGACCTCAAGCCCTCGCGGCAAGCGCTGCGGGCCTTGCGTTCCTTGGATAGCGGGGAATTGGACGCGGTGATCCTCAACGGCCAGCAATCCGCCGGGCTGGCCTCCCTGCCGCTGAAAACGCCCGCCGAGGCGGTCTTCACGTCGGCGGACATTCCGTTGATGGGTCTCGCCGCCGACAGCAAAGCCACCACCGCCGAGGAGCGCGCCCGCTTCGCCAAGGCGCTGGAAGGCATGTGTACCGACGCCGAGGGTAAGAAGCTGTGTGATTTGTTCGGCGTCGAAGCCTTTCAGCCCGCCGCCCCGGCGGTGTTCGAGCCGATGGTCAAGCTGTGGGAAAAAGGGAAGTAGCCTGATGCGTAGCTTGCCTATCCTATCCGCCGCGCTGGCGCTGGTGGCCCTGAGTGGCTGCGCGAAGCTGCACCGGGGCATGGTAAGTTTCGGGGCGCTGTCCGGTTGCCCCGAGGAAACCGCCGCCACCCTGGCCGCCCGCCAGAACGAACTTGGTTCCCACAGCGACACGCCCGCGCTGCAATGTGCGCTGGATTTCCTGCGCAATACCCACGACCCGGCTGTGCTGCGGACCCCGTTGGGCAGCCGGGTTTGCCTGCGCCTAGCGGAGCGCCAATCGAACGCGGAGACCCGCGAGAAGCTGGCGGCGGAGGGCGTCCGGTTCGCCGACGAAGCCTTGGCCTTGGGCGCGTCGGATAAGGGCGCGGTGCATTATTACCTCGCCGCCAACCTGGGGCTGGCGGTGCGCGATCAGCCTACGCTAGCGCAACAAAATTTGCCCCGGCTGGAAAACGAAATGAGGCACGCGGTGGAATTGAGCCAGGACACGGACGACGGCGGGCCATTGCGGTTGCTGGGAATGCTCTACCTCAAGGCGCCGCCCTGGCCCGTCGGCATCGGCGATGGCGACAAGGCGCTGGATTTGCTCAAGCAGGCGGTGGACAAGCATCCCGCCCACCCGCTCAACCATTTGTTCTACGCCCAGGCGCTGTGGGAAGTGGAAGGCGACAGCGCCGCCCATCAAGCCAAGACGGAATTGGCTTCGGGCATGAAGCTGCTTAAGGACGGGGATTGGGGGTATAGCAAGGAGCCTTGGTTGAAGGAATTCGCCGAGGCGGAGAAGGAGATGGGGGAGGTTAGTGCGGCGGGGATTTCGGGGGCTGGGGTGGCGGTTCGGTAGGTTTTGTTGTGACTCCCGACTTCCGGGTGGGAGTCCAAAGCCGTTAAGGCGATTTCCGAAAATGCTTGTCACCGTTGATCTGGATGTAGGATGGGTAGAGCGTACTCGCGAAACCCATCGAGCCTGACACAGAGTGATGGGTTTCGCTTCGCTCTACCCATCCTACAGGTATGTCTTTTCCTGGAAATCGCCTAAGTTAAGGTTTGAGCCGTTCGCCCTGATGCCTGTCCTGAGCGTAGTCGAAGGGTATAGAAGGGTGAATGGCTCAAACCTTAACCGGCTGAAAATGAAGCCATTCATGGTTCGAGTACCCTGTCCTGAGGTATCGAAGGATCACCACGAACGGCTTAATTGTCACCGTGGCGACTTTGACTTAGAGCGCCGTTCACTCGGCTTCGATACGCGATTCGTAGGGTACGCTGTGCGTACCTTGCGGGGTCGGAGAGGTACGCACAGCGTACCCTACCGCCGTATCGAACTCGTATGAATGCCGCTATAAGTCAAGCGTGCGCGGGCTTTGATTTCGTTGGCTGAACCTGTCCTGAGCGCAGCCGAAGGGCGGAGTCGAAGCCAGCGAAATCAAAGCCTCTCGGCAGGTTCGCTTCGACTCCGCTCAGCGAACGGGTAGCCTAACTTAATGACAGTGAAGCGGCAGCTAGGGCACGAGCCGAAAGCGCAGCGGAATCCGGGATAGTTAGTGCCAGCATGGCCCCAGATTCCGCAAAGCTTCATCCGGCCTACACCGCCTCCCGCCGCGCCACCCCCGTCCGATAAGCCGCCTCCTCCACCGCGCTCGCCACCGCGTTCGCCACCCGCTTATCGAACACCGACGGGATGATGTATTCCCGGTGGACCTCACCGTCGGCAATCAGGCCCGCGATGGCGGTGGCGGCGGCCAGTTTCATTGCCTCGTTGATGCAGGTGGCCCGACACGCCAAAGCGCCCCGGAAAATGCCGGGGAAGCACAGCACATTGTTGATCTGGTTCGGGTAATCCGACCGGCCCGTCGCCATCACCGCCACGTAAGGCTCGGCTTCCTCGGGCATGATTTCCGGGGTTGGATTGGCCATGGCGAACACGATGGGCCGATCCGCCATGCGCTTCAATTCGCTCACGCCGATGGCACCGGGCGCGGACAGGCCCAGGAATAAATCGGCCCCCGCGATCACCTCGCGCACCGTGCCCCGCTCTCCGTTGGGATTGGTGGCTTCCGCGTATTCCTCCTTGGCCGCGTTCATGCCATCGGCCCGACCCCGGTAAATCGCGCCCTGCCGGTCGCAGCCGATCACGTTCCGCACGCCCGCCGCCATAATCATCTTGGTGCAGGCCACGCCCGCCGCGCCCGCGCCGTTGACGACGACCTTGATGTCTTCCATCCGCTTGCCGACGATTTTCAAAGCGTTGATGAGCGCCGCCAGCACCACCACCGCCGTGCCGTGTTGGTCGTCGTGGAACACCGGAATGTCCAACTCGGCCTGCAAGCGCCGCTCGATGTCGAAGCAGCGCGGCGCGGCGATGTCCTCCAAATTGATGCCGCCAAACACCGGGGCGATGGCCTTCACGGTACGGACGATTTCGTCGGGGTCTGTGGTGTCCAAACAAATGGGGAACGCATCCACCCCGCCGAATTCCTTGAATAGCATAGCTTTCCCCTCCATCACCGGCAGCGCCGCCGCCGGGCCGATGTCGCCCAAGCCCAGCACGGCGGTGCCATCCGTCACCACGGCCACGGTGTTCTTCTTGATGGTGAGGGTAAATGCTTTATCCGGCTCCGCGTGGATGGCCTCGCACACCCGCGCCACGCCCGGCGTGTAAGCCATGGACAGATCGTCGCGGGTTTTCAGGGGCATCTTCGAGACGACTTCGATCTTGCCACCCAGATGCATGAGGAAGGTGCGGTCGGACACATGCACGACCTCGACCCCGTCCACGCCGCTCACCGCCTTGACGACTTCCTCGCCATGGCGGATGGATGCGGCGTCCACCGTGACATCGCGCAGGATGTAGCCCTCGCCGACGCCCACGATGTCGATGGCTCCGATGCTGCCGCCCGCCCCGCCGATGGCCGTGGCGACCGCTCCCAACATGCCGATGCGGTTGGAGAGCTTGAGGCGCAGGGTGAGGCTGTAACTGGCGCTCGGGATGCTTTTGGTGAATTTTTGGGGGGCGGACAAATCGTTCATGGGGCTTACCTGTGGTGATGCTTATCGCCCCACGATCATAGCCCCGAGACCGGCCAGCGGGTTGCTACTTTGAGGATATGATTCAGTGCCGGGAATGAGCATGGCGCATAGGCGGTGAATGCCATTGCACAATTCGGTAGGGTGGGAATGTACTCATGCCTACCGGGATGCTTCAAGGAAATGGTGGGCATGAGTACATCCCCATACATGCCTACATTCCTTGCGCTCCAGACTTGATCGGCACCTTCCCCGCCGCCATTGAAGGAATGTATCCGCACAACGAAATCCAACCCACCAACGGCCTGCCACTCCCCATCCACTAGTTCCCCCCACGCCATGCGCTTCAGAAAACACCGCGAACCCACCGCTCCCGACCCCGCCCCGCGCCCGCGCCCGCGCAATGCCATCGTGTACAATTCGGCCTCATCCGAGGCACGAGGCGCCGCGACGTTCACCACCATGCTGTCCTTCCTACGACTACTGAAGCAGCGTCACGAGAGCGTGCTGCGCCACCTGCCCGCCGGGGACGAGGCGCGGCGGCAAATCTTGCGGAAAAACCTGCAATCCCTGGTGTTCGCCGAAGCCTTCCTGGAAAAAGGCGAACTGAACCAAACCCACAAGCACCACCCCTCCCAAATCGCCGTGCTGGGTCCGACCCAGGCCGGCAAAAGCTCCGTCATCAATTGGCTACTGGACCGAACCCTCGCCGAAGTCAGCCCCCTCGCTGGCTTCACCGTTCATCCGCAAGGCTTTGCGGTGGAGGTGGACGCGGCGGACTTGGCTTGGCTTGATGGCTATTTCCGCCAATATCAGCGCTGCCGCCGCGCCGAATTGCCCGCCGACCGCTACGACGCCTTCGCCCTGGAAGGCACCACCGCGCCGGAACGCCGTAGCCCGCTACACGGCGCGGTGCTGTGGGACACGCCGGATTTCGATTCAGTGGACGCGGAGGACTACCGGCAAGCCGTGTTGCGGGTGGCCGCGCTGGCCGACGTGGCAGTGCTGGTGCTGAGCAAAGACAAATACGCCGACCTGTCGGTGTGGGAACTGCTGAAACTCCTAGCGCCCCTGGGTCAGCCGACCCTGATTTGCCTCAACAAGATCGACCCGCTGTCCTTCTCCGCGCTGGCCGAATCGCTGCGGGACAAATGGCGCACCACCCGGCCCGACGCCCCGCCGCCCATCGTGCCGATTCCCTACCTGGACGCGGGTGCCGGGCTGGCGGCGCTTAAGGCGGAACGTGCCCAATTGCTGGCCGGTTTGGAGCAAGCCCGCCGCGCCATCCACCGCGACCGCCACGCCGACCACGCCCGCCGCCTCATCGCCGCCCATTGGCAGGATTGGGTTGCCCCCGCCAAGGTCGAACACAAGCTGCGGGAAGACTGGCGACAACTGGTGGACGACGCGGTGCGTGACAGCCTCGCGCTTTACCGGCGGGATTACCTCGACCATCCCCACCATTACGAAACCTTCCAGCGGGCGTTGGCGGAATTATTGACCTTGTTGGAAATCCCCGGCGTGGGCGGTGCCCTGCTGGCGGCGCGGCGGGTGGTGACATGGCCGTTGCGGCAAATCGTCAAGCTGGGCCAGAGCGTAGCCCGTCGCGGCCAGCCGCCGGAGGGCGCGGAGGCGGCGATGCTGCGGCAGGCGTCGGAACACCTGTTCATCCGCATCGGCGAAAACCTTTTACTCCGGCGGGACGACGACCCCGCCGAGCAAGCCTGGTGGCGGGAACTGGGCGGCTTGTTCCGGGAGGATAAATCCGTGCTGACCCAACGCTTCGATAAAGCGACGGTGGATTATCTGCGGGCCTTCCAGCCGGAAATCGACCGCACCGCCCGCCGCCTGTACGACCACCTGCGCGACCATCCGGCGGTGCTGAACGGACTCCGCGCCACCCGCGCCACCACCGACGCCGCCGCGCTGGCCGTGGCCCTGCATACCGGCGGGATTGGCGTGCAGGATTTCATCATCGCCCCGGCCATGCTCTCGCTGACCACCATGTTGGCGGAAAGCGCCCTGGGCCGCTACATGGACAAGGCGGCGGCGGAACTCAAGCAACGGCAAGCGGCGGCGGTGGAGAAGCTGCTCAACGACTCGCTACGCATGGCGTTGCTACGCTTGCCAGGACGGCTGGACACCGCGCAACGGCTGGACATCCCGCCGGAAATGTTGGCGGCGGCGGAAGCGCGGTTGGCGCGATGATCCAACCGATAACTGTAGATCGGGCATGTACTCATGCCCGACGATGACACCCGGCCTCCAAAATGTCGGGCATGAGCACATGCCCGACCTACGGCAAACCCGTTCGGCTTGATTCCCCATGCAAACCCACTTCGACCAACTTCTCCAAGACACCCGCGCCTGGGCCGAACGCGCCGCCGCCGACCATTGGCTCCCGTCCAGCGCCCTCCGCCCGCTGGCGGAACTGGAAAGCCGCAGCCCCGCCTCGCTATTTGAATCCGGCACCCACCGGCCCTTGGTGGCGGCGTTCTTCGGCGGCACGGGCGTCGGCAAAAGCACGCTGCTCAACCGCCTCGCCGGTCAAGCCATCGCCCGCACCGGGGTCGAGCGGCCCACTTCGCGGGAGGTGTCCGTCTATCTGCACGAGTCGGTGCAACTGCGCCATCTGCCCAAGAATTTCCCGCTGGACCGGGTGCGCGTCGCCTATCACCATGACGAGCGGGTCAGGCAGGTGTTATGGATCGACATGCCGGATATCGACAGCATTGAGCAGCACAACCGCGAGTTAGTGCTGGAATGGCTGCCGCATATCGACGTGCTGATTTACGTGGTCAGCCCGGAGCGTTACCGCGACGACAAGGGCTGGCGGCTGTTGCAGGCCCACGGCGGCGAACACGCCTGGCTGTTCGTCATCAACCAATGGGACCGGGGCCACCCCGTCCAGTACGAGGATTTCGCCAAGCTGCTGGAAAAAGGCGGCTTCCGCGATCCCGTCCTGCTCCGCACCGACAGCCGCGACCACGCCACCGCCCGCAAGGAGGATGATTTCGAGCGGCTGCAAAGCTTTTTACGGGAGATGGCCGATCAACACGTTATCCGGCAATTGGAGCTACGGGCCGAAGCGCTGCGGCTGGACGCCTTGCGCGAGGCCATCGCCGGATGTCTGGACGCGCTGGGCGGCGAGCGGGGTTACCCGGAATTGCGTAAACAATGGGCCAGCGCCTGGGGCGATACCTGCGACGATCTCGCCAAGGGTTTGGAATGGCCGATTCAGGCGGTGGCGCGGGCGTTTGTTGGACATGAGGCCAACCCACTATTACGCCGCATCAACTTGGCACCCGAGACCGAATCGAAGCCGAAGCCGGAAGCGCCCCCGCCCCTGCTGTGGGACGATTGGGCGCAAAGTCGCTTGCGTGACGCGCTGGATAAGCTGCTGGTGGAAGCAGGCCAGCGGGGTTTGCCGGCGGTGCCGCTCAAGGCCGGGTTGGACCGCGTATTTGAGGGCAGCGGCAAGGCGGTATTGAACGAGGGCCAGCGCTCCTTACGGCAGGCGCTCGCCAATCCGGGCAATGCGTTTCAACGGCTGGCGCTTCGGATTTCGGGCGGGCTGGCGGTGTTGCTGCCACTGGCGGCTATCGGCTGGGTCAGCTACCACGTCGTGCGGGGTTTCTATGAAAGTGCCATGCAGCATTTGGACTGGCTGGGCACCGATTTCGCCATTCACAGCGGCTTGCTCATTGGTCTGTCCTGGCTGCTGCCGTTTTTCGTTTACCGGAAATTGAAGCCGTCGGCGGAACGCGCCGCCATCAAGGGCTTGCGGGCCGGGATTGGCTTGGCGCTGAATGATATTGAAGCGCGGGGAATGGAGGCGTTGGATCGGGCGGAACAGGCCCGGCGCAGCGTTGTGGATGAGGGGCGGCGGTTGGAGAAACTCGCCTCGGCGGGAACGACGCCGGCGCTAGCGGCGGATGCGGGATTGCTCGGGCGGGTGCTGCCCGCGCCGAGCCTCCGCGAGCGGGCTTATTCCATCAAGTCGAAATAGCTTTTATCCACGCCGCATTCCGGGCAAATCCAGTCATCCGGGATGTCTTCCCAACGGGTGCCCGGCTCGATGCCGGAATCGGGATCGCCCAAAGCTTCGTCGTAAACCCAGCCACAGGCGGCGCAGATGAATTTTTTGTAGTTGGACATCGTCTTATCTCCATTGCATGTTCTTAGTCACTTCCGCCGCCGACTTGGAAATGTCGCTCAGCGGAAGCCGAGCTTGATCGCGGCGGACACATTTTAAAACGCTGTGCCCGCCCCGTGCCAAAGCTTGAAACCCATCACTTCGCCAACGCCACCGAAAAGTTCGGATGCGCCGGATTGACCACCAGCCGCTGGTTGCGCGGATCGACCAACAAATCCATGGCCTCCAAGGGCAGAACGCCCATCAGGCATTCATCACCCAGCACCAACGCCTCGGTGACATAGGTCCGGTTTTCGAACGCGATTTCGATGGGGGCGATTTTCGGCACCTTGCGTTGGTGTCCATCGGCCAGCGTCACCAATTGGCGGGAAACCTCCGTCGTATCGAACCCCAGTTGCAACGCAATCTCCTCGGTTACGCACATGAAGGTGGCCCCGGTATCGACCAGGGCGCGAACGTCGATCCCTTGCCGGGTGAACAGGTTGGTCACATGCAGGTTGGCATAGGTTAGACCCATGATGTTCCTCGAAAATATTCGACCCAAATGCCATGGCCGTTGGATGTGGTGAACGAAGGGAACCACATCCAACGGGCTGTTTTTAAACCAAATCGTCCAAATACTTCTCCGCATCCAAGGCCGCCATGCAGCCCGAACCGGCGGAAGTAATCGCCTGCCGATACACCGAATCGGCCACGTCGCCCGCCGCGAACACGCCCGGCACGCTGGTGGCGGTGGCATTGCCGACCAAGCCGGTGTTGACCACGATGTAGCCGTCCCGCATCTCCAACTGTCCCGCGAAAATCTCGGTATTCGGGCTATGGCCGATGGCGACGAACACGCCGTCCAAAGCTAGCTCCTTGGTGCCGCCGTCCTGGACATTCTTGATCCGCATCCCCGTCACGCCCGAATCGTCGCCCAGCACTTCATCCAGCACGCTGTTCCACTCGATGCTGACGTTGCCATTGCGGGCGCGTTCCAGCAGCTTCTCGGACAGGATTTTCTCGGAGCGGAATTTATCGCGGCGATGCACGACGGTCACATGGGCCACGATGTTGGAGAGATACAGCGCCTCTTCCACCGCCGTGTTGCCGCCGCCGATGACGGCCACGTTTTTATTGCGGTAGAAAAAGCCGTCGCAAGTGGCACAGGCGGACACGCCCCGGCCCTTGAACGCCTCCTCGGACGGCAACCCCAAATAGCGGGCCGACGCGCCGGTGGCGATGATGAGGGCATCGCAGGTATAGACGCCCTCGTCGCCAGTCAGCCGGAACGGGCGTGCGGACAGGTCGGTGGTGTGGATGTGGTCGAAAATAATCTCCGTCTCGAACCGCTCGGCGTGGCGCTTCATGCGCTCCATCAATTCCGGGCCTTGGACGCCATCCGGGTCGCCCGGCCAGTTGTCCACTTCGGTGGTGGTGGTCAATTGCCCACCCATTTGAATGCCCGTCACCAGCACCGGATTCAGGTTCGCCCGTGCCGCGTAGACAGCGGCGCTGTAACCGGCTGGCCCGGAACCCAGGATCAATAGTCGGGAGTGTTTGGTTTCAGTCATGGATGGCCTCGTGCGAAGGGGTTTGAATCAAAAACCAAGTATGACGGTGCGGCATATTGGCGTAAAGATTGATGACCCGACAGACTGTTTCCACAAGTCTAGTCACGACTCGAAGCAATCAGAATGAACGGGCAAACAGCGGTGCCATTTTCCGCCGGGTCAACTCCAGTTCCGCCAAGGCTTGCCCGGCGATGACAGCGAAACGCCCTTCCAAAGCCTCGCAACGCTGCGCCCGCGTCCAAAAATCTGCCGCCATCCGGGCCGCTGGCCCAAAGATATGGGCGTCGAGTGAATGGCCGCTGATTTCCAGACGCCGCTCGACCATTTCCCCCGTGGCGGAAGGCGCCCAGCGCATGGGCAGCATGTCGTAAACCGGGGCGAGGGTAAACCGCGTGTAGTCGTCCGTGAAAAATGAAATATTGCCGAGGTGCATGTCGGTATTGCCGATCAATATTCCGAAGGTATGCCTCAGCACCAGCGTTTCCGCGTCGGCGGCGGAAATCAGCTTGTGGCGGCACAGCGCCTTTCCCAGCCTAGACCAGTTCTCGCCCTGTCCGGCGAATTGCAGGTCAAGCGCGGTGCCCGACACCATGGCCCGCCGCCCCGTGGGCGTGCGGTCGAAACGCTGGGTTTCCAGCATCACCCGGCCACCCGAATCCAGCCATTCGGATTCCACCGCGCATTGGCCGTGGTCCCGCAACGTGGTCAGAGCCAGATGCTCCGAGATCAGCAAATCCGCCCAGCGCCGTGCGACCGCCGACTCTTGGACTGGTGGCGAAAACTTGACGACGACGCCACGGGCATTTATCGCCAGCGTCACGGCAAACTTCGGCTGCTCGCCACCCGCCGACGATCCGGCCAAATCGCCCGCCACGGTTTCCGTTGCCAGCCGGGGATAATCGTCTCGGGCGAAGCGCACTGGACCCAGGCTGGCGGCAAGATGCCGATCCAAGGATTCCCGGCCAATAATCAAATCACCCGGACCATCCTCGCCCCGCCGGGTCAGCGCCACCAAGATATCCTCGCTGGACCACGCCCGCACATCCTTGGGCAAGCCGAGCGCGGTTTCCCGCCGCCCGAAGCCGCGCCCCATGAATCCTTGGGGACGCATGTCCCATAGCATCCAGGGCAAGTCGTCGAAAACCTCGTCGCGGAACAAGAAGCGTCCGCCGCTCAAGGCTTCCAGGGCACCGAACTCATAAACTTGGCCTTCGGGCGACATCCGCCAGACTGGAACCGGCGTTTCGATACGGGCCAGATTTTCCCGCAAGGCATACCGCGCCGCCCGGCCCCGACCGATTTGCACAACCCGGCCACGGTGAGCCTGAAATAAGCGCGAGAAGCTAGCCTGACTGATGCCTAGCTGTTCGGCGAGCTGCCGCCCACTGGCGATTCCGAGGCGTTCAAGCGCGTTGATGAGGGTGGGCATGGCGGGCGGATGAATCATTTAAGGATAGATAATGAATAGATATTGGCGATCTTTTCATTATTAATCAACCATATAAAAGCAAGTCACCGACTGAGCGTGAATAGAGTGTGGTGGACGGCAGTAAAGGGATAACATCGGATAACATCTTTTGAAGGGATAAGAGGCAATCGCGCCATGTGATTTTCTCCCTCCCCCCGGTGGGCGAGGGGACCAACAAGACATAGCGCGATTGCCCTGTGGATAGCGCCCACCGCCCTTGAACAATACCCCCCAATCCTGAACAATACCGCCGCGTTTTACTCTTTGATTTGGTGAGCATTTTGGCTGATTTCCACAAGAAACTCGCGCTGGGCCAAGACCTTGGCATATCCATCGTTAAAGGTCTCCGCGAGTCGGCCTTCCTGGTCTATCTGGCGATTTCCCTGTTCCTGCTGGTGGCCCTGGCGACATTCAACCTGGAAGACCCCGGCTGGAGCCACAGCGGGTCCGGGCGGGCCATCGCCAATGCGGGCGGCTGGGTGGGCGCCTGGCTGGCGGACTTCTTCCTGTCCCTGTGCGGCGTGACCGCGTTCCTGTTTCCCTTCCTGCTGGCGGGCTACGGCTACTCCATTTTCCAGGGGCGGGACGCCGAGCCGGCCGGCCTCTTGGACACCGCGCTGCGCTGGATTGGCTTCGGCGGGGCCATCGCGGCGGGCGCGGCCTTGATGGACATCCACGTCATCCGAATGCGCCCGTCCCTGCCTGAGAACAGCGGCGGCATCCTGGGTCATTACATCGCCGAACCGCTGACGCACTCGTTCGGGGCCACCGGGTCCACCATCCTGTTAGCCGCGCTGTTCTTGGCGGGCGTGTCGTTGTACACCGGCCTGTCCTGGATGGCGCTGCTGGATGGCGTCGGGACCGCAGGTTTAACTCTGGTCAACGGCGTGCTGGCGCTATACCGGCTCATTGTTAGCAAGCTGCCGACTCGCCGGGAGAGCGTGGGGGCAGAAGAGACGACCGCCGAATCCATGGCGCCCCGGGAAAAGACCAAGCCCAGTCGGCTTGAGTCCGCCGACAAGGGCGACCCTCTCTTCAAGAAAAAAATTCAAACGGAAGAACCAGCGGCTTCTCCGCCACCCGTCAAGCCTCAATCCATCGGTTTCGGCACGGCCCCCACGCCTAGCCTCGGCGGTTCTCCAACCCCCGGCAACGGCCAGAGCAACGGTGGCGGCGCCAAGGTCCGCAAACCGGCCCCGGTCAAAGTCGCCAACCTGCCGCCGGTCAATCCCGGTGAACTGCCGCCCTTGGAGTTGCTCAACGACACGGCACCCAAAATCCGGGGCTATTCGGACGCCGCGCTGGAAGAAATGTCCCGGCAGTTGGAAACCATCCTCTCGGACTTCGGCGTGCAGGTGGAAGTGACCGACGTGCATCCCGGGCCTGTCATCACCCGCTTCGAGGTGCAACCCGCGCCAGGCGTCAAGGTCAGCCGCATCAGCGGGCTGGCGAAGGACTTGGCCCGCACCCTGTCCGTCACCAGCGTGCGGGTGGTGGAGATCATTCCCGGCAAGACCGTCATCGGCCTGGAAATTCCCAACGAAGAGCGGGAAATGGTGCTGCTGCATACGGTGCTGGCTTCCGAGGCTTACCAGCACAGCCATTCGTCGCTGACCATGGTGTTGGGCAAGGACATCGGCGGTCAGCCGGTGGTCGCCAATCTGGCCCGGATGCCGCATTTGTTGGTGGCGGGCACCACCGGCTCCGGTAAATCGGTGGCCGTCAACGTGATGATCCTGAGCATGTTGTTCAAGGCGCGGCCCGACGAGGTGCGGCTCATCATGATCGACCCGAAGATGCTGGAATTGTCGATCTACGAGGGCATTCCGCACCTGCTGACGCCGGTCGTCACCGACATGAAGGAAGCGGCCAACGCGCTGCGCTGGTGCGTGGCCGAGATGGAGCGGCGCTACAAGCTGATGTCGCTGATGGGCGTGCGGAACATGGCGGGCTTCAACCAGAAGGTCACTGAGGCCATCGAAGCGGGCGAGCCCATCCCCGATCCCATGTGGTCGGCTCAGGATTACCTGGAAGGGGAGGAACCGCCGCTGCTGGCTCCCCTGCCCTTCATCGTCATTGTCATCGACGAGTTGGCGGACATGATGATGATCGTAGGCAAGAAGGTGGAGGAACTCATCGCCCGCCTCGCCCAGAAAGCCCGCGCCGCTGGCCTGCATTTGATCCTGGCGACACAGCGCCCTTCGGTGGATGTCATCACAGGTCTCATCAAGGCCAACATCCCCACCCGCATCGGCTTCCAGGTGTCATCGAAAATCGACTCGCGGACCATCCTCGACCAGGGCGGCGCGGAATCCCTGCTCGGCAACGGCGACATGCTCTACCTGCCGCCCGGCACCGGCCTGCCGATGCGTGCCCACGGCGCCTTCGTGTCCGACCAGGAAGTGCATAACGTGGTGGAATTCCTCAAACGCACCGGCCCGGCCAACTATATCGACGAGATCACCAAGTTCACCGAAGACGGCGGCGATGGGTCGGGATTCAAAGGCGGGAGCAGCGGTGGCGGCGAAGGCGGGGAGGAGTCGGACCCGCTGTACGACGAGGCGGTGCGCTTCGTCACGGAGTCCCGCAAGGCATCCATTTCCAGCGTGCAGCGCAAGCTGAAAGTGGGCTATAACCGGGCGGCGAGAATGATCGAGGATATGGAGAAGGCGGGCATCGTTGGCGCGGCGGAGACCAATGGCAGCCGTGAAGTGTTGGCGCCGCCTCCGCCGGATTGATGACTGGGGCTACCCGGACGAGGACGCGACGGCCTCGTCCATCGGCCCTTTGAGTGTGCTCATCAGGGCGCGGAACGCCCGGTCCATCAGTGGCACGGCGGCGGCGTCGATAGTTTTGGCGCTGCCCGAGGCAAACCGGCTCGCCAGCAAGGCCAAGGAAATCTCGGCCACCTTCGTGCCCTTGCGGTTGACGAAGACATGAGTCGACGTGGTCTGGCTCTTCCAGGACAGCTTGGCGCGGCTGCGCTTGCCATCGTCGTTGAATTCCACCCATTGCCCCACGGCCAAGCTCAGCGCCTTGGCCATGAATTCGTCGGGCACGGTCTCGACCACCGTTGCGGGGCGGTCGGTCTCCATCAAGTCAGCCAGATTCAGGCTCTCCACATCGGGCAGGTTGCATTGGATTTCGGAAATGGCCTTCGCCAATTCCGGGTCGCGGATTCTGACTTTTTGCTGATCGGCAGCAGACTGACCGGCAACCGCCAACTTGGCGCCACCGGACAGATGAATCGTGTGGCAGCCCAGCAAATCCTTGAGCGAATCGGCCACCGTCTGGGGGTCGAGCGACAAGGTGTCGAGTCCCGTCCGCAATGACGCCACCAGCAATGGCAACTGCTCTGACAACTCTTTCCGGGAGGTGGGGTTTATGGGTACGGTGACGCTCCAAATGAGCTTATCCATGATTTGGAGCGATTGATCCCAGTCGGCGGGCGCCCGGTCGCGGCGCAGATTCGCCAACACCATGACATCCTTCCAGGTGTTGAACAGGAACGAACGCACCGGCGCGGGCACCTGTTTATCCCGCAAGCGCTGGGCAATTTCGTAGGCCACCTTGCGTTTGCATAGCTGGACCCGCTCCTTGCTGTGGGTGGCCTGCACCGTCCGCTCCTCGGCGACGCGGCTGCGCTGGGTCTCCTTTTCCATGAACGCGGTGAATTCGTCCAGCAGTTCGGAGAACAGCTTCACGTCCTGGCCGAACTCGTCCAGGATACGGTTGACGATGGATTCGATGTATTTGAAGACCGGAGCGTCTCTGCCGCCCTCCTCCATGTCCAATCCAATGCCAGCTTGCGCCAGGGCGTTCAGCAACAAGCGGACGGGATGGTTTTTCTGCCCGAAGAAGGACCGCTCCAAAATGGCGACCTTGACGACGGGAATTTGCAGGCGGGTGATGAGCGCCTTGACCGCATCAGGCAGGTTCGGGTCTTCCAGAATGAAGTCGAAAATCATCGACACCATGTCGATGACATCCTCTTCGCGACGGGCCAAGCTGCGCTCGTCGCCACCTAACTGCTGTTGGACGTGGGTTTTCAGGTCGTCAACGGTGAGTGCGGCGTTGGCCCCGGCGGGATGCTGGAGCAGGCTCAAGATGCTCAGCACATCGGCCATGGGAACGGACGGACCACCGCTGGTCGCGCACAAGGCTGGCATTCCAACGCGGGTACGCCAATCGTCCAGCAGACTTTGCATGGATTCAAAAACTTCGAGATAAGCCTGCTGGCTTTCCTCCAAGCCCTCGCCAAAGCGGCCAACTAAAGCGGTCTGATTGCTGGGCGCCTTGCCATCCTCCCTGCTGGGAGCGCGGCGTATTTTGGAGGTGCGGGTAATATTCGGCAGGATGCCTTCGTCGATTAGGCAGGTTTCGACCTCCCCCAAAAAGACATCTAAGTTCCCGACAACCACCCTGTCGTAGAGCTTGTAGATGAGCAGCTTGATTCTGAAGTCAAGGGGCAGGGGCGACAAGGCGTCAGAGAAGCTGCGGCAGAACGCTTCGGGTCCGAGGGGATTTTCATCCTTATCGAGTTCTTCGCGGCCCGCCATGTGGGCGATCCGCTTGTCCAGGGCGAACAATTCCTTTGAGAAAAGGTTCTTGCCCTTATCGACCATGCCCGAAACCGCCAAGTCCTCTTCAAAGGCTTCCTCGCCCACCAGAGAAAAATCGGACTCGTCGAACCCAAACACCTTGCCCGAAGCGTTGCCCCCCTTCCCGCCAAGCAATTTGGGACGCGGCTGCCAGAAGTCGTCATAACGCTTCAATACAGCGGCTTCGTATCGGGCTTTTAAGTTGTTGGATTCACGGCGGATCAACCGCATTGCCAAGAAGTACTCCGATTCCAAGGAGGTGTTGCCCGCTTGGCCGGAGAGATTGAAAAGCTGGTCGTCCGCCTCGGCGAACAGACGTTGCATCTGTTCAGCCAAATAGCGCGTGACGATTGATCGAACGGAGGAAATCGTTACCGTGGAGGCCACAATGGAACCGTCCATCGGCATGGCCTTCGCGGAATTGACTTCATTGGTTTGGGGGTCTTGTGGTCCCATGCTCGCATCTCTTGGTAACAGGCATTCGGATTTTTTTGAAAAGGCACCCCGCCCAGAAGGAGAGTTTAGACGGACGCCATAGCCGTCACAGTGATTTGCGTCACAATTATCGAAACCCCCGAATTAATCAGGGTATATATAGAGTAGCTTAGAATCAATTGCTGCAAACAGAAGGACGCCCCCTCCGCCCTTCTGTTCAAGAAAGGCTACATCATTCCACCGCCACCAAAGGGCATACCCCGCCGGATATTACCTTTCATACCCCGCATCATGTTCAAGATATTGCCCTTCTTGAACTTCTTCATCATTTTCTGCATTTGGTCGTACTGCTTCAAAACCTTATTCACATCCTGAATGTCGGTCCCGGAACCCTTGGCAATACGCAGCTTGCGGGAGTTATTGATGAGGTCGGGGAATTGCCGCTCCTGCTTGGTCATGGAGTCGATGATGACGATCTGTTGCATCCACTCCTTGTCGTCGATCTTTTCCTTGACGTGCTGGGGCACGTTGGCGATGCCGGGCAGCTTGTCCATCATGGTTATCATGCCGCCCATGTTTTTGATTTGCTGCAACTGGTCGTGATAGTCATTCAGGTCGAAGCCCTTGCCCTTCTGGATTTTCTTGACCAGCTTCTCGGCCTTGGCCTTGTCGATATTGCGCTCGGCGTCCTCGATCAAGCTTAGCATGTCGCCCATGCCGAGGATTCGGGACGCGATACGGTCGGGATGGAAGCGCTCCAAGGCGGCGGTCTTTTCGCCCACGCCCAAGAACTTGATGGGCTTGCCGGTGATGTGGCGCACCGACAGCGCGGCACCGCCACGGGCGTCGCCGTCGGTCTTGGTGAGGATGACGCCGGTCAGCGGCAGCGCGTCGCCGAACGCCTTGGCGGTGTTGGCGGCGTCCTGGCCGGTCATGGAATCCACCACGAACAGTGTCTCGATGGGCTTCATGGCGGCGTGAAGCTGCTTGATCTCCTCCATCATGCCTTCGTCGATGTGGAGCCGACCGGCGGTGTCGATAATCAGCACATCCTTGTATTTCTTGCGGGTGAACTCCAAAGCCGCCCTGGCGATGTCCACCGGCGCCTGGGAAGGATCGCTGGGGAAGAATTCGGCGCCCACTTCGCCAGCCAGGGTCTGCAACTGCTCGATAGCCGCCGGGCGGTACACGTCGGCGCTGACGACCACGACGGAGCGGCGCTCGTTTTCCTTGAGCCAACGCGCCAGCTTCGCCACCGTGGTAGTCTTGCCCGCGCCCTGTAGACCGGCCATGAGAATGACCGCCGGCGGCTGGGTCGCGAGGCTCAGCTTCTCGTTGGCGTTGCCCATCACCGCGATCAGTTCTTCATTGACGATCTTGATGAAGGCTTGGCCCGGCGTCAGGCTGGCCTGCACGTCCTGCCCCAAGGCGCGGTTCTTGACATGCTCGATGAAATCCTTGACCACCGGCAAGGCCACGTCGGCCTCCAGAAGCGCCATGCGCACTTCGCGCAGGGTGTCTTGAATATTGGACTCGGTCAGTCGTCCCTGACCGCGAATTTTCTTGAGGGATAGGGTTAAGCGTTCGGTTAAATTATCAAACATGGCGTTGAAATCCTGGGGGCGGGCAAAGCTCCCGCGTTGCTTCATCTTGCTCAGACATTATGCCAGACTAGCCTAAGGAGGACAGCCCAATGTATTCAACCCTATTCGGGAGTCTGGCACCCTTGGCCTATCTCACGGCCACCGGCGTCATTTTCCATTCGCTTAAATCCAACCGAAGCCCCACCGCCGGTCCCCATCGCCTAACGGCCTTGACCTTTGGCTGGATAGCCGCCGCCTCGCACGCGCTGGCCATCGTCAGCCTTTACAGCGCCAAGAACGGCCTGGATTTCAGCTTTCTGGGTGCCTTGTCCTTGGTCAGCCTCATCACCGTGCTTATTGTGTTGGCGGCGACGCTTTTCAAGCCGATGGACAAGCTGGGGCTGGTGGTGTTCCCCCTCGCCGCCGTCATGCTGCTATTGAATCTGCTGCTGCCCGAAGCGGCCCGTCCAATACGCAACCATTCCTGGCCCATGACGGCGCATATTCTGTCCTCGGTGCTGGCCTACGGCTTCCTCAACATCGCCGCCATTCAGGCGGTGTTGCTGGCGCTCCAGGATTGGCGCCTGCGTAGCCGCCACACGGGGGGGCTGCTGGTGCGCTCGCTGCCGCCGCTGCAAACCATGGAATCCTTGCTGTTCCAACTGATTGGGGCGGGTTTCGTGCTGCTCACCGCCTCTTTGGTGACGGGATTTCTGTTCCTGGAAAACATGTTCGCCCAGCACTTGGCGCATAAGACCGTGCTGTCGATCCTGGCTTGGATCGTCTTCGCGGTTTTGCTGGTGGGAAGGATCCGCCATGGATGGCGGGGACAAATCGCCATCCGCTGGACCTTGGGGGGATTCGTCTCGCTCATGCTGGCCTATTTCGGCAGCAAGATGGTGTTGGAGTGGATTCTTAACCGAGCCTAAAACACAAAGCTTCGTAGGGTGGGTAGAGCGAAGCGAAACCCATCACCCTGTCTCCGGCTCGATGGGTTTCGCGAGTACGCTCTACCCATCCTACATCCAGATCAACGGTGACAAGCATTTTCGGAAATCGCCCAAGCTCGTCGCGATGTGCGCCTAACCCACCCTACGACGATTTCCTGAGTTAGAAACCCAATTTCGCCAGCCAAGATTCCCATAACTCCACCGGCACGGCCTTGGACGCCGCCACCGCCGAGAAACCAAGGAACAAAACGCCCCCCACCCGATGCATGACGTGCTGGGGGATTTTTTGCAGCACCGTCCGCCCGGCCCAGATGCCTATCGCGGAAGTCAGCCCCAAAGCCAGGGTGGCGCCCAGCCAGACCGGGATCGGCGGCTCGGCGGCACCCAAGCCAGCCACGGCGATTTGGGTCTTGTCGCCGAACTCCGCCAGAAAGATCATCAGGAAGGTGGTCGCGAAAATGCCATGGCCGGTTTTCTCCTCCACCGCCTCGTCATCCTCGTCCTCTTGCACCAGCAGACTGCGGACACCGAAAGCCGCGAACAACACCGCGACGGCAATGGCAACGATTTGCTCCGGCAACCAGTGGCCCGCCGCCGCCCCGAAAGCCACTGCCATACCATTGAGCAAGGCAAAAGCCAGCGCGGCGCCCCACAATACCGGCCAATGCCGATGTCGTGCGGCCAGGGCCATGCAGACCAATTGGCTCTTGTCGCCGAACTCGGCGGCGGCCACCAGGCCGAAGGTGGTCACGAACGCGGCCCAGCCATGCGCCCGGTCGACAACCGGCAACGCATGGTCCAGCCAGACTTTAGCCTCGCCAATGAGATTGCAAGCCATCGGAACGCCTACGGGGTGGCCACCAGGTTGTCCAGAATCATCATGACGATGAAGCCGAACACCACGGCAAAGGTGGCATAACGCGCCTTGCCCCGCGATTGGGTCTCGGGAATGATGTCGTCGCTGATGACAAACAGCATCGCCCCGGCGGCGATGGCCATCCCGATGGGCAGCAGCGGCAGAAACACGCTGACCAGGGCCACGCCCAGAAAACCGCCGATGGGTTCAATCAGGCCGGTCAGGGTGGCAATGAGCACCGCCTGTTCGCGTCGATAACCCAAGGCCACCAAAGGCATGGCGACGGCCAAGCCTTCCGGGATGTTCTGCAAACCGATGGCAATCGCGATGGCGACGCCGTTATGCCAGTCACCGGACCCGAAGCTCACGCCCACCGCGCCGCCTTCCGGCAGGTTGTGCATGACGATGGCGGCGATGAACAGCCAGACCTTGCGCAGGGAGTCGAAACTCTCGCCGCCCTCCAGATATTTCTCGTAGGGCAGCCATTTATCCGCCAGCACCAGGAACACCGCACCCGCCATAACACCCGCCGCGACCACGTAAACCCCGACGCCCGGCCATAGCTTGTTGCCGTACTGGATGCCCGGCACGATGAGCGAGAACGCCGTGGCCGCCAGCATCACCCCCGCCGCCCCACCCAACATGGTGTTCAAGGTCTTCCGCGAGACTTCCTTGAAAAACAGGGCTGGCAACGCGCCAAGGCCCGTGGCGAGTCCCGCCAAGATGCTGGCGAACGCGCCCATGGCGATGATCCGGTCCACGAAGAAGTAGATGAACGCCAGCAAGGCCGTGGTCAGGAAGGTGATCGAACTGACCAGAGTCAGCTTCTGGGCCAAGGCTGGCAAGGCGGCGTATTTTTTGTAGAGCCTTGTATTGCCGAGAATTTCGGCGAGGCGGCTCACTGGATTGGAATTCATCGGCGGCTAACCTCTTGAACGTCGTGATGGCGGATTGATCTCACGCCCGACTAAGCGGATTAACGCGGGATCAATGAATCGGGACTGGCTCCCACATTGAATCCGAATGAATCCCGGCGGGCACCGGAAAATCAGCGGCAGAATTGACGGAATGGCCCATGGGCCGGGCGTCCATGCCCCGAGCGGGAAGCACCCTTACACTGTTAGGCGAACAAACGGCGTGATTCAGCGGCCAGCCTGGGCCAAGCGCATGAAATAAATGGGCAGGACATCGTCCTCGTTGAAGGTCACGGATTCCCAAGCGTCGGTTTGCAGCAGCAATTCGCGCAGCAATTGGTTATTCAGGCCGTGTCCCGATTTGTGGCCGGTGAACGAGCCAATCAGGCTATGGCCCAGCAAGTACAAGTCGCCGATGGCGTCGAGAATCTTATGCTTGACGAACTCGTCGGCGTAGCGCAGCCCGTCCTCGTTCAGAATGCGGTAGTTGTCCACCACGATGGCGTTGTCCATGCTCCCGCCCAAGGCCAGACGGCGCTTGCGCAGGGCTTCGATGTCGCGCATGAAGCCGAAGGTCCGCGCCCGGCTGACTTCCTTGACGAAGGACGTGGAGGAAAAGTCGATGCTGGCGGTCTGGGTGTCCTCGCGGAACGCGGGATGGTCGAAGTCGATGGTGAACGTCACCTTGAAGCCGTCATAGGGTTCAAAGCAAGCCCACTTGTCGCCCTCCTCGACCCGTACCGGACGCTTGATGCGGATGAATTTCTTGGCGGCGCTCTGCTCCTCCACACCGGCGGATTGAATCAGGAACACGAACGGCCCGGCGCTGCCGTCCATGATGGGCACTTCGGGGGCGCTGACGTCCACATAGGCGTTGTCGATCCCCAGGCCAGCGAGGGCGGAGAGCAGGTGCTCCACCGTGGAAATCCGCACGTCGTTCTTCACCAGCGTGGTGGACAGGGTGGTTTCGCCGACATTTTGCGGGATAGCCTCGATTTCGACCGGCTCAGGCAAATCAACCCGGCGGAACACGATGCCAGTATTGGGCGCGGCGGGGCGCAGGGTGAGATAAACCTTTTCGCCGGTATGCAGCCCGACGCCGGTCGCTCTGATGACATTTTTCAGTGTGCGTTGCCTGATCATCCGATTCACCTGTTTTGATTAGGAGTGGTCCCGGCGGAGGACTTCCGCACGGGCGAGTCTTGACGGCCCATGCCTCCCCAGTGGACATGCGGGCCGTTCGACGGGAGGACGGGCGGCAATAAAAGCAGCCGCCCGTTGGTTCTGAGAGAAGATAACCGCAAGAAGCGGTCCACACCAAGCCGGTTAATCGGCTTGGCGGCGAAGGAAGGCGGGAATGTCGAGATATTCCAAGTCCATTTCCTTCTTCTTGGTTTCCGCCCGAGGTTCCTGTTTGGGCTGCTTGCGGATGGCGGTCGGTCGTTGATACTGCTCATAGTCCACTTCCCCGGCGGTGTTGCGCACCAGCTTGAGGGGGGTGTCCATGACCGCCGACTGCCGGTGGCTGCTCAACCCGGTGGCGACCACGGTGACGCGGATTTCGTCCTGAATGTCCGGGTCGATGACGGTGCCGATAACGACCACGGCGTCGTCGGAGGCGAATTCCTTGACCACGTTGCCCACCTCGTCGAACTCGCCGATGGCGAGGTCCAGGCCGCCGGTGATGTTGACCAGGATGCCCCGGGCGCCTTGAAGATTGATGTCCTCCAAGAGCGGGCTGGCGATGGCGCTTTCCGCCGCCTCGCGGGCGCGGTTCGGACCCCGGCCAACGCCGGTGCCCATCATCGCCATGCCCATTTCCGCCATCACCGTGCGCACGTCGGCGAAGTCCACGTTGATGAGACCGGGCCGGGTAATCAAATCGGCGATGCCCTGCACCGCGCCCAGCAGCACATCGTTGGCCGCCGCGAAGGCGCTGATGAGGCTGACATCCTTGCCCAGCACCGGCAGCAGCTTCTCATTGGGAATGGTGATCAAGGAATCGACGAACTGGCTCAGTTCCTCGATACCTTTCTCCGCCATGCTCTGCCGCTTCTTGCCCTCGAACGGGAACGGCTTGGTCACGACCGCCACCGTCAAAATGCCGGCTTCCTTGGCGATTTCAGCGATAACCGGCGCGGCGCCCGTGCCGGTGCCACCGCCCATGCCGGCGGTGATGAACACCATGTCGGAGCCGTCCAAGACTTCCAGGATGCGGTCCCGGTCATCCAACGCCGCCTGCCGACCAATCTCCGGGTTCGCTCCCGCGCCCAGCCCCTTGGTCAGGGCGTTGCCCAATTGAATCACCGAACGCGCCTTGATGCTCTTCAGCGCTTGGGCGTCGGTGTTGGCGCAGATGAAATCCACGCCTTCGATGTTGCTGTTGACCATGTGGTTGACGGCGTTGCCACCGCCTCCACCGATCCCTACCACTTTAATGACCGCACTTTGGCTGTACGAGTCCACAAGTTCAAACTTCATTGTATCCACCCCGTCGTCGTCACACTGATCTGTCAAAAATTGCCGGTAAACCAATTCTTCATCCGGGCCCACAATCCCTTAATTCCCGAGCCCACGACGACCTGGCGCTCGCCGTGGGTATGCTGCTGCTTGCCGAAAAGCAGCAAACCGACGCCCGTGGCGTAAATCGGGTTGCGCACCACGTCGCTCAAGCCGGTCACGTACTGCGGTATCCCGAGCCGCACCGGCATGTGGAAAATTTCTTCCGCCAGTTCCACCAAGCCTTCCACCTTGGCACTGCCGCCGCTCAGCACAAGTCCTGCGGCGATCAAATCCTCGAAGCCGCTGCGGCGGAGTTCCGCCTGCACCAGCAACAGAAGCTCCTCATAACGCGGCTCCACAATCTCCGCCAAGTTGAGCCGGGAAATCTGCCGCACAGGCCGGTCGCCGATGCTGGGCACCTCGATGGTGTCCTCCAGCTTGGCGAGTTGCGTCAGGGCGCAGGCCTGCTTGATTTTGATTTCCTCGGCGAACTGGGTCGGCGTCCGCAAAGCCACCGCGATGTCATTGGTTACTTGGTCACCCGCAATCGGGATGACCGCCGTGTGGCGAATCGCGCCATCGGTGAACACGGCGAGATCGGTGGTCCCGCCGCCAATATCCACCAGGCAAACCCCCAAGTCCTTTTCGTCGTCTGTCAGCACCGCCGCACACGAGGCGAGTTGCTCCAGAATGATGTCTTCCACTTCCAAACCGCAACGGCGTATGCATTTAACGATATTCTGCGCCGCGCTGACCGCTCCGGTCACGATATGCACCCGTGCCTCCAGCCGAATGCCCGACATCCCAATCGGCTCCTTGATGCCCTCTTGACGGTCGATCACGAACTCCTGCGGCAGGATGTGCAGGATTTTCTGATCCGCCGGAATCGCCACGGCGCGGGCCGAGTCGATCACCCGGTCCACGTCGCTTTGCGTCACCTCCTTTTCCTTGATGGCGACGATCCCGTGGGAATTCATGCTGCTGATATGGCTACCGGCGATCCCCGCATAGACCGAACTGATCCGGCAGCCCGCCATCAACTCGGCCTCTTCCACGGCCCGCTGAATGGACTGGACGGTGGTCTCCAAATTGACCACCACGCCTTTCTTCAAACCCCGTGACGGATGGCTGCCGATTCCGACGACTTCGACATCGCCGTCCTCGTTGATCTCACCGACAATGCAAGCGACCTTAGACGTTCCGATGTCCAGTCCAACGATGAGATTTCGATCCGATTTTCTAGCCATTAGGTGAACAATCCTTATAGTGTGATGCCGGTTTAGACGCTGCCCGAATCCAGCGGCGCGAGTTCCCGAATCTGGCTAATCGAATCGGGTGGCGCCTGTGGTTCCGGCTTCCACACCACGGAGAAGCCATTCGGGTAGCGAAGGTCCAATTTCTGAATGTCGGCGATGCGGTCCTCGCCCAAACGCGGCAACAGAGCCAACAAACGGTCCATCGCGGCCAGCGGGTCTTGGTTGCCGAACACGACTTCCATGCCGCCTTCCAACCGCGCCACCCAGGCCAAGCGCTTGCTGAGCCGGAGGCTTTCGATCCGCAGCCACCGCGCCTGCAATTTCGCATTCAAGGCATACATCATGCCGAGCACTTGCTTTTCCTGGCCCGGCGGGCCGGACAACTGAGGTAGCGCCCCGAACGCCGTCACGTCTTTGGGCGTGAAGCGCTCGCCCCGGTCGTTCAGCAGGCTATCCTCATCCCAGCGGGCGATGGGATGCTGCTCCTCGACCCGGACCACCAGGGTATTGGGCCAAACCCGGGCCGCCTGCGCCTTATCGACCCAAGCGAATTGCTTGGCCGTCGCCTCAATGCCATCCAAGTCGGCCATGAAATAATTCAGGCGAACCTGGGACATCAAAGCGCCGCGAAACTCCTCCGCGTCCAAGTGCCATACCGGGCCTTCCACCCGGACGTACTCAATGGGCAACGCGCTTTTCAGCCGCTCCCAGTCGATTTGTGCGATGGCGGCCCCCACAGCGCCGATCATTCCCAGCGACAGAATAAAGCGTATGGGTATTCGCCGCTTCGATTTCGGCTTTGGCCTACGGTCAATCCTGGCCATCGCCTCCTCAACCCCGGTCCAAACTCGTTTCCAGAATCCGCCACACCAGTTCGTCGAATTCCACGCCCGCCGCCCGCGCCGCCATGGGCACCAGGCTGTGGTCAGTCATGCCGGGCACGGTGTTGACCTCAATCAGCCAAGGCTCGCCCTGACCATCCACCAGCATATCCACCCGGCCCCAGCCGGTCACGCCGACGGTTTCCGAGGCGTGCGCCGCCAAATCCTGCAAGCGGGCCTCGGTGCCCACTGGCAAACCACAGGGGCAATGGTAACGGGTGGTTTCCGCCCGGTATTTCGCGTCGAAATCATAAAACAAATGGGGGGTTTCCAAACGAATCAGCGGCAGTGGCTGGCCGTCTAAAATACCCACGGTATATTCCGCCCCGGTAATCCAAGCTTCCGCAAAAACTGCGCAATTATATTGCGAAGCGCGTTGCCACGCCTCCTTTAATTCCTCGGAGTTTTCCGCCCGGCTCATGCCGATACTGGAACCTTCCTCGGCGGGTTTGACAATGACCGGGAAACCCAGTGTTTCCGCGCAAATACTTATATCCAATTCGGAGCGCAACCGCATCCAACGGGGCGTTGGCAAACCCGCCCCCATCCAGCCTAATTTGGTTTTTAATTTATCCATGGCGAGGGCCGAAGCCAGCACGCCGCTGCCGGTGTAAGGGATACCCAGCGCCTCCAAAGCCCCCTGCAATACCCCATCCTCGCCGCCCCGACCGTGAATAATGTTGAACACCCGATCAAAGGGCTGCTCCAGCAAGGGCTGTATCATCCGCTCGCCCACATCGAGACCCACCGCCTCGACGCCCTTATTCAATAAACCCTGCAATACCGCCCGGCCACTTTTTAGGGAAATCTCCCGCTCCGCCGCCGCGCCGCCCATTAAGACAGCGACTCGGCCAAAATCCTTGGGGTTATCTACTCGTTTGCTCATTCAGTCACTCCTTGCGGGAAAGTGATTAGTGGTTAGTGGCAAAGTTGAAAAACTTGACATCGCTTACTCTGAGCAAAACCCAGACAAACCCGCCACGGATAATTTAATGACTGCGGCCCACGATTCTCACTTCCGGGATCAACTCACGCCCCCGCAAGCGTTTGACTTCCGCCTGAACATGAAAGATCAAGGCTTCAAGGTCCGCTGCCGTCGCCGTGCCGGTGTTGACGATGAAATTGGCGTGTTTCTCGGACACGCAGGCCCCGCCGATGGCGTGGCCTTTCAGCCCACAGGATTCAATCAGCCGCGCCGCGAAATCGCCTTCCGGGTTTCTGAACACCGAGCCGCAACTGGGCTGATTGGTGGGCTGGGTTTCGCTCCGCCGCGCCAGTAAGGATTTGATTTTGTCGCGCCCGACGCCGCCGTCACCCGCCGCAAGCGCCAGCTCGCAAGCCAGGAACCATTCCCCTTCCGGGCCACGCACCGTCCGATAGCCCACGCTGAAATCGTCGGGACCGCGCTCCCGCACCGTGCCGAACCGATCCACGGTCGTGACCCGCCGGACCAAGGGCCAGGTTTCCCCGCCAAACGCGCCCGCGTTCATGGCCAAGGCACCGCCCATGGTACCGGGAATACCGGCCAGGAATTCCGCTCCGGCCAAACCTTGCTCGACACACAGCTTCGCCACGAGGGCGCAGGGGACGCCCGCCTCGGCATAAATGTCGGCTCCGCCGATACGGTGTAGAGCTTTAAGCCGGTTGCGGGTGCAAATCACCGTGCCCCGGATGCCGCCATCCCGCACCAAGAGATTGCTACCGAGGCCCAGCCAAAACAGCGGCTCGGTGGCGGGCAGGGTTTGTAAGAATGTCACCAAATCGTCCCGATCCGTCGGCACATAAAAGCGCTCCGCTGGACCGCCGACCCGCCACGAGGTGTGCGCGGACAAGGGTTCATCCAGCCGCAGTTCACCCCGCCAGGGCTGCGTCAATTCAGGCATATCCTTGCGAATGGCGTTCATTCAGCCGCTCCGCCCGCCAGCGCGGCAAAGCGTTGCGGCAATTCCAGCGCCACCTGGCCAACATTGCCAGCCCCCAAGGTCAACACCACATCGCCGGGTTCGACGATGCCGGGCAGAAGGTCGCCCAACTCGCTGACTTTCTCCACGAACACCGGGTCGATCTGGCCCCGCACCCGGATGGCACGGGACAGGGAGCGGCCATCCGCGCCGATGATTGGCTTTTCGCCCGCCGGGTAAACATCCAGCAGCACCAGCACGTCGGTCTTCGATAGCACCTGCACGAAGTCCTCGAACAAATCGCGGGTGCGGGTATAGCGATGGGGCTGGAACACCATGACCAGCCGCCGGTCGGGATAGGCTTGGCGGGCTGAATCCAAGGTCGCGGCGATTTCGCGGGGGTGATGGCCGTAATCATCCACGAAGGTGACGACACCGTCGCCCAGCGGGATTTCGCCGTTGACCTGGAAGCGCCGCCCGATGCCCTTGAAATGCAGCAGGGCGGTTTGAATGGTCGCATCGTCTATGCCCAATTCGCCCGCCACCGCGATGACCGACAAGGAGTTCAGGATGTTGTGCCGACCTGGCAGGTTCAGCGTTATTTCCAAGGGGTGGTCATTGCCCGCCCGCAGCACGGTGTAATGGCTGCGCATCCCATCCTGACGGATGTCCACGGCGCGAATATCCGCCTCGGGACTCAGGCCGTAAGTCTTCATGGGTTTGCTAATCAGGGGCAGGACTTCCCGCACGCCCGGATCATCCACGCACAGCACGGCCAGCCCGTAGAACGGCACATGGTGCAAGAACTCGACGAAGGTTTTCTTCAAGCGGCCAAAATCGCCGCCGTAGGTTTCCATGTGGTCCCGGTCGATATTGGTGACGACCGCGATCATGGGCTGGAGATACAGGAACGAGGCGTCGCTCTCGTCCGCCTCCGCCACCAGATAAGAACCCTTGCCCAACTGCGCGTTGGTGCCCACGCTGTTGAGACGGCCACCAATCACGAAAGTCGGGTCCAGCCCAGCTTCAGCCAGCACGCTGGCAGCCAGGCTGGTGGTGGTGGTCTTGCCGTGGGTGCCCGCCACCGCGATGCCATAGCGGAACCGCATCAACTCGGCCAGCATTTCCGCTCGGGAAATCACCGGGATTTTCTGGCGACAGGCTAAATCCACCTCGACGTTATCGCGGTTGATGGCGCTCGACACCACCACGACTTCGGCGTCGGCGACGTGTTCCGCCGCGTGCCCCTGGAACACCTGCGCCCCCAGTTCGGCTAGTCGGCGGGTGCTGGCGTTGTCGCCCAAGTCAGAGCCGGACACTTGATAGCCCAGGTTCAGCAGCACCTCGGCGATACCGCTCATGCCAGTGCCGCCTACCCCAACAAAATGGATGCGGCGGATGCGGTTCATGCCGTGTTGCCCGGCTATTTGATCGGTCAGCTTCATGGAGTGGCGAGTGATTAGTGGTGAGTGGTTAGTGCTGTTTGCAAGCAAATATCAGCCACGGCGCGGGCGGCTTCCGGTTTGGCGAGACTAGCCGCACGCTTCGCCATGATTTGCAGGCGTTCGGGTTGTTCAAGCAAAGCCTTGATTTCCGCCACCAAGCGTTCAGGGGTCAATTCGGTTTGGGGCAACAACACCGCCGCAGCGGCGTCGGCCAGATAGCGGGCGTTGTGGGTTTGGTGATCGTCAATGGCGTAGGGAAACGGAATCAGAATGGCTGGCAACCCGGCGGCGGATAACTCACTGACGGTCATCGCGCCCGCCCGGCACACGGCCAGATCGGCCCAAGCGTAAGCCTCGGCCATGTCCTCGACGAAGGCATCGACGCGGGCCTCGATCCCTGCCGCCTCATAGCAAGCGGCGGTGTCATCCCGCATGGCCGCGCCGGTTTGATGACGGATTTTCAGGGGCAAGCGGACAGCGGCGAGGGCGGACGGCATGGCTTCGTTCAACGCCTTGGCACCCAAGCTTCCACCCACGATTAGAAGGCGAGTGGTTAGTGGCGAGTGGTTAGTGGTTAGAGAAGAGGGGATGAACGAGTCGGTATTACTCGCCCCTCGCCCCTCGCCCCTCGCCACTTTCTCATGCAAGGCGGCGATTTCCCGGCGTAGCGGATTCCCGGTGCAGCGCGCCCCGATCTTGGCCGGAAAGCTATTCGGGAACGCTTCCAACACCACGCTCGCCCAACGGGCCAGCAGGCGGTTGGTCGTGCCGGGAATGCGGTTCTGCTCGTGCAGCACCAGCGGGATGCCCAGCAAGCGGGCCATCAAGCCGCCCGGCCCGGATACGAAACCGCCCATGCCCAGCACGACATCGGGCCGAACGCGCCGCAAAATCCCCAGCGATTGCAGGCAGGCCCGCCCCAGCATGAAAGGCGCGGTCAGCTTGTTGCGCCAACCTTTGCCGCGCAGACCGGAGACGGACAGCCACTCCACCGGAATGCCCGCCGTCGGCACGACCCGCGCTTCAAGTCCAGCGCGGGTGCCCATCCAGACGACGTCGTGGCCGTCCGCCAACAATTCGCGGGCCACCGCCAAGGCCGGATAGACATGCCCGCCGGTGCCACCGGCCAGGATCAATATGCGCGTGCCCATGTCGCCTTCACCTTGGGCGCGGACGCCACGGTCTCGATGGCCTCGCTACGCACCCGGAACAGGATCGCCAAAGTCGAACACATCACCATCATGCTGCCACCGCCATAGCTCATAAGCGGCAGGGTCAGCCCTTTGGTAGGCAACATGCCCATGTTCACGCCCATGTTGATGAAGGCTTGCAGTCCGAACCATATACCGATGCCATAGGCCAGGAACGCGGAGAACCGGGTGCCCGCCCGCTCGGCCAACTGCCCGATCACGAAGGCCCGCCACACGATCACCATAAACAGCAAGATCACCGTGGCCGCGCCCAGCAGGCCCAGTTCCTCGCCGATGACCGAAAACAGGAAGTCGGTGTGAGCTTCCGGCAGGTAAAACATTTTCTGGATGCTCGATCCCAGCCCCACTCCGCTCCATTCACCACGCCCAAAAGCGATGAGCGCCTGGGATAATTGGAAATCGCTGTTAAGTGGGTCGTCCCACGGATCCAGAAAGCTCAGCACCCGCCGCAGCCGGTATTCGGCGGTCATAATCAGCACCACGGCGGCGCCCGCCACCGCGCCAATCAGCAAACCGAACTGCCACAGCCGCGCCCCCGCCAGAAACAACATGCCCATGGCCGTCGCCATGACGACGGCGGTCGCGCCGAAGTCAGGCTCCTTCAACAGCAGGAGCGCCGCCACCGCCAGCAGCGTGAAAGGCCGGATCATGCCCTGGACCGAATCCCGCACGAGGCGAACCTGACGGTCGATAAAGCTCGCCATGTAAATCACGGCAATCAGCTTGAAGACTTCCGACACCTGGATGCGCACGCCAAATAGACTGATCCAGCGGACACTGCCGTTGACCATCTTGCCGACGCCGGGCACCAGCACCAGCAAGGCCAAGCCAAAGAAGTACAACGTCATCGAGTGCTTGCGCCAGGTTTCCAGCCGCACCGACGCCGCCGCGATGCCCGCGATTATCCCCATGCCGATGTGGATAAGCTGATGCTTAGGAAAGTAGAAGCTGTCCTCGGCCATCTTGTCCCCCAAATGCAGGGACGCCGACGCCACCATCACATACCCCAACAGCAGCAAGCCCAGACTCGCCAAAAGCAACCCGGTGTCCAGATAGAACCGGCTATCCCGGTATTGCAGCACCAAGCCTTTGCCGCGACCCGTCGCCACTCGTGTCTTCATGGTTTCAAACCCCGCGCCGCATCGGCGAACATTCGACCCCGTTCCTGATAATCCTTGTACTGGTCCAGGCTCGCGCACGCGGGTGCCAACAACACGGCATCGCCCGGCTGGGCCAGCATGCGAGCGGCTTGGACCGCCTGCTTCATGGTCTCGACCCGCACCAAGGGAATCACATCCCGCAGGGCGTCTTCCAACAGCGGCGCATCCTTCCCCATCAACACGGCGGCGCGGACCTTCTCCGCCACCACGGGCCGCAGCAGATTGAAATCGGCACCTTTGCCATCGCCTCCGGCGATCAATACCGCCGGGCGGTCCAGCCCGGCCAATGCGGCCATGCAGGCGCCCACATTGGTGGCTTTGGAATCGTTAATCCAAGCCACGCCGTCGAACTCGACGACCCATTGCATCCGGTGATCGAGTCCAGGAAATTTCTTGAGCGTGGCGACCATGGACTCCGTCGACAAACCCACGGCATCGCCCAAGGCCACCGCCGCCAGCGCGTTGGCGATGTTGTGGCGACCTTGGATGCGGACTTCGCTGGATTTCAGCAGTGGCTCGCCCCGGCGGATCAGCCATTCTTCGCCGTCGATACGGCTTAGGGAATAGTGGTTAGCAGAAGAATTTTCCTCGCTCGCCACTTGCCCTTCCACCCCGAACCACACGCACCGCCCGGCATCGGCCATCGCCGCCACCATGGGATCGTCAAGGTTCAGCACCCGGACGCCATCACCTTTAAAAATCCGCGCCTTGGCATCGGCATAAGCTTGAATATCCGGGTAGCGGTCCATGTGGTCGGGGCTGATGTTCAACACGGTCGCCGCCGCCGGTTCCAACAGGTCGGAGCGCTCCAACTGAAAACTGGACAACTCCAGCACGTACAACCCGGCTTCGCCGTCCAACAGGTCCAGCATGGGCGTGCCGAGATTGCCGCCGACCTTCACCTTCTTGCCATCCGCTTCGGCCATCAAGCCCAGCAGCGTGGTCACGGTGCTTTTGCCGTTGGCCCCGGTAATCGCCACGATGGGCGCCTTCGCCACGCAGGCGAACAAGTCCAAATCGCCCAGCGCCCGCACGCCCCTTAGCACCGCCGTTGCGATTTCCGGCACATCCAGCGCGACGCCCGGACTCACGATCAAATGGGTGGCGGCGCTGAACGCCTCGCCCCGGAACCCGCCCAGGAACACGCCCGCGTCGGGCAGGGTTTCGCGCAACTCGGCGAGATTGGGCGGCTTCTCGCGGCTGTCGGCCACCGCGAAGGGGATGCCCCGCGCCGCCAGGAAGCGGGCGATGGAATAGCCCGTCTTGCCCAGCCCCACGACCAAGACACGGGAGGTCTTTCGATCCAAGCCCAATCTTTCCAAGGGATTGGCAACAGTGGAGGAAGCTTTTTGATCGGCTAGCGACATGGAATCACCTCAGCTTCAAGGTGGCGAGCCCGAACAAAACCAGGATGACGGTGATGATCCAGAACCGGACGATGACACGCGGCTCCGGCCAGCCTTTCAATTCAAAATGATGATGAATCGGGGCCATGCGGAAGATGCGGCGTCCGGTGAGCTTGAAGGACAGCACTTGCAGCATCACCGACAGGGTTTCCATCACGAACACCCCGCCCATAATCATCAGCACGACCTCCTGACGCACCAGCACGGCCAGCACACCCAGCCCCGCGCCCAGCGCCAACGCCCCCACATCGCCCATGAACACCATGGCGGGATAAGCGTTGAACCACAGGAATCCCAGCCCCGCGCCCAACAGCGCGCCGCAGAACACCACCAATTCACCGGCCTTAGGGAGATGCGGAATGCCTAAATATTCAGCGAATACCGCGTTGCCCGAGGCGTAGGCGAAAATCGCCAAGGCGCTGCCCACCAGCACGGTGGGCATGATGGCGAGACCGTCCAAGCCATCGGTCAGATTGACGGCATTGCTGGTGCCGACGATCACGAAATAGGTCAGGACCGGATACATCCAGCCCATGTCCCACACGATCTGCTTGAAGAACGGCACGATGAACTGGGTCTCGGCGGGCACCGAAGCCGTGCTGTAGAGAAAAATCGCCGCCGCCGCGCCGAAGATCGACTGCCACAGATATTTGTGCCGGGCCGCCAGCCCCTTGCTATTGCGTAAAACCAGCTTCTTGTAATCGTCGATGAAGCCGATGACGCCAAAAGCCAGCGTCACCAGCAGCGTCACCCACACATAGCGGTTGCTGAGGTCGGCCCACAACAAGGTGCTGATGGCGATGGACACCAGGATCAAGGCACCGCCCATGGTCGGCGTGCCCGCCTTGGAAAAATGGCTTTGCGGCCCGTCGTCGCGGACGCTCTGGCCGATCTTGTATTTGCTGAGTTGGCGGATCATCGCCGGGCCAACCAGGAACGAAATCGCCAGGGCGGTCAGCACGCCCAGAATGCCGCGAAAAGTGAGGTAGTGGAAAACGCGGAAAGCGTCGAAATAGCTTTCCAGTAAATCGGCTAACGCTAGGAGCATGACGCCCCCCGCTCCCGCAGCGCTTCCACGACCCGCTCCATTTTCTGGCTACGGGAACCCTTGACCAATACCGTCACGCCGTCAGTCAAACCGGACTCCATACGCTCAATTAATTCTTCATGGTTTTGGCAATACACCGCGCCCACGCCGAAGGCTTCCGCCGCCTTGTCGGCGTTCGGACCCACGGCGAACAGACGCCCGACGCCCATGGATTTGGCTTGTTGGCCAATCTCCGCGTGCAACTCCGGGCTGTTTTCGCCCAACTCCCCGAACGCGCCCAAAGCCACCCAGTGTTGGCCGGGCATATCGGCCAAAACACCCAGCGCCGCGCCGAATGAGGATGGGTTGGCGTTGTAGGCATCGTTAATCAATATCGAGCCGCCCCGCCCCGGCACTGGCTCCAAGCGACCGGGCACTGGCGCAAGCTGAGAGAGTCCCGCCCGGATTTGCGCCGGGTCGAGACCCAAAGCCAAGGCCGCGCCAGCGGCGGCCAATGCGTTTGTCACGTTGTGACGGCCGGCTAACGCCAAAGCCATAGGAAATCTCTCCCCCTGATAGATAAGGTCGAATGAAGTTTGGAAGCCCGCCGCGCCGAGCCTCATCGCGACGGAATCAGGATCGGCGCGGACCACCGCCGCCTCGGAAAAGCCGAAGCTCATCACGGTGCGGCCACCCACCAAGCCAAGCCAGTAATCGAAAAAGCGGTCGTCGGCATTGAGGACGGCGACACCGCTTTCGGACAGGGTGCCGATCAACTCGCCCTTGCCTATGGCGACGCCTTCCAGCGAGCCGAAGCCCTCCAGATGCGCCGCCCCGGCGTTGGCAATAATCGCCACATCCGGCGCGGCCAACGCGCCGACATAAGCAATCTCGCCGTGATGATTGGCGCCCATTTCAATAACGCCAAATTGATGCTCGGGAGCCAGCCGCAGAAGAGTCAGCGGCACCCCGTAATCGTTGTTCAAATTGCCCTGGGTTTTCAGCACTGGCGCGGCGACATCCAACACCGCCGCCACCATTTCCTTGACAGTGGTTTTGCCGTTGCTGCCGGTGATGCCGACCACACGCCCGCCCCAGCGCTGACGCCAAGCGGCACCCAGTTGGCCCAAAGCGATTCGGCCATCCCGTACCCGCAGTTGCGGTAAAGGGCAATCGTCAGCGTAGCGTTCGACCAGCGCCGCGATGGCCCCCGCCTCCGCCGCCTGATTCATAAAGTCGTTGCCATCAAAACGGGCACCCCGGATGGCTACGTAAAGATCGCCAAGCTTCAGGGTTCGGGTGTCGATGCCCGCCGAGGCGAATGCAACATCGTCGCCCCTCAATTCGCCCTGAGCGATGGCGGCTAGTTCGGATAAACGCATCATAAAGCTGCCCCCAATTGCGCCAAGATTTCCCGCACCACGGCGCGGTCGCTGAACGGATATTTCTGGCCTTGGATTTCTTGGGTGGATTCGTGCCCCTTGCCCGCCACCAGCACCAAATCATCGGGCGCGGCCCGCTCCAGCGCGAAGGCGATGGCGTCGCGGCGGTCGCGGATGATGGCGAGGTCGCCCCGTTGGCAACCGGCGCGGATGTCTTTGATGATGGCGTCGCCATCCTCGGAACGGGGATTGTCGTCGGTCAGCACCACCGCGTCGGCGAGCGCGGCGGCGATGGCACCCATTTCCGGGCGCTTGCCCCGGTCCCGGTCTCCGCCACAGCCGAACACCGCCCACAACCGGCCTGAACAATGCCGCCGCAGGGTCGTCAGCACGCTGGAGAGGGCGTCGGGCGTGTGAGCGTAATCCACCACGACAGCGCGTCCAGCGGCGGTGAAGCTCTCCATGCGCCCCGGCACGGCCCGCACCTTGCGCAGCAGGGCAGCGGCTTCGTCGAGTCCGTGCCCCATGGCGAGCAATACGGAAAGCGTGGCCGTCAGGTTCTCCACGTTGAAGTCCCCGAATACAGGCGCGAACACCGTGGCGGACTGGCCTTCAAAATGGGCTTGGAAGGAAACGCCTTCCAGGGTTTGAAGAAAGTGGCCAGTGGCGAGTGGCGAGTGGTTAGCAAGCGGGCATTTATCGCTCGCCGCTTTTCCAAACCCAATGCTCCGCACCCCGGCGGGCATCCGCGCCATGACGGGACCGGCAATCGGATCGTCGGCATTGAAAACCACGAATTCCAGGCCGGGCCACTCCAGCAGTTTAAGCTTGGCTTCCAGATAGGCTGCCATGGTCTGGTGATAGTCCAGATGGTCGCGGCTGAAATTGGTGAACAAGGCACCCTTGAATCGGACGCCATTCAAGCGCCCCTGCGCCAAGCCGTGCGAGGAAGCTTCCATCGCCACGCACCGGAAGCCTTCGTGGCGAAGCTGGAATAGGAGATCGTGAATTTCGATAGCGTCCGGCGTGGTGTGGGTGGTCGGTCGCAATTCGCCGGGCTTGCCCCAGCCGAGCGTGCCCACCACGGCGGCGGAAAAGTAGCGAGTGGTGAGTGGCGAGTGGTTAGAAGAAAAATCCTCTTGACTGACCACTTCTTCCCCTGTCAGGGCTTGCGCCAAGAAGTGGCTGCACGAGGTCTTGCCGTTGGTGCCGGTGATGCCGATGGCGGTGAGGGATTGCGAGGGTTCGCCGTAAAAGCGGTCGGCAATGAAGCCGAGTGTGTGGCTTAACGATTCAATCGGGATAAGGGTTATCATCGACGCAACGCCTTGCGCCAAGCCGTTCCCGCCGCCCGCTGGATCATAGATGATGGCGGCGGCACCCTGTTGGATAGCTTGCGCGGCGTGGCTTAGGCCGTGGACGTGATGACCGGCCAGCGCCACGAACAAGTCGCCCGGTCGAACCCGGCGGCTATCGTGGACCAGCCCGCTGATGTCCAGCGCGGGAAAAGGCCCATTGGCGAACCCCGCCAGCAACGGCGCTAGGCCGAGGCGGGCGGGTTGGCATTCGGCGTGAGTCATGCCGGGTCATCCTGCCGACCGGCCATCATGGGGGCCACCGGCTCGTCCGGCGGGACGTTCAGCATCCGCAGGGCACCTTCCATCACCGCCGAGAACACCGGACCCGCCACCACGCCGCCGTAGTATTCGCCCGCCGATGGCTCGTCGATCATCACCACCATCGCCAAGCGCGGCTTGCTGGCGGGCGCCATGCCGGTGAAGACGGACATATATAAGGAACTGGTGTAGCCGTGGGCACCGCTTTTCTTGACCGTGCCGGTTTTGCCCGCCACCCGGTAGCCCGGCACTGCGGCCTTGATGGCGGTGCCTTCTTTCGTCACCACCGTTTCCAGCATGGTCCGCACGGTGCTGGCGGTCCTGACCGACATGATGCGGTGGGTTTCCGGTGGCTCGGTGCGCTTCAAGAGGCTCACCATGGGCAGCACGCCATCGTTGGCGATGGAGGTGTAAGCGCGGCCCAGTTGCAGCGTGGATGTCGCCACGCCATAGCCGAAGGACAGGGTGGCCTGCTCGAAGGCATTCCAGCCTTGGTAATCGGACAAACGGCCCGTGGCCTCGCCGGGGAAGCCGGTATCCAAGGGCTGGCCGAAGCCCAGGTTGTTGTAGAAGGCCCAGAATTTTTTCGGCGGGACTTTCAAGGCAATCTGGGTGACGCCCACGTTGCTGGACTTTTGCAGGATGCCGGTCACGCTGAGCGCGCCGTAGCTATGCACATCCTTGACGATGTTGCGGCCCACATGCATTTGCCCGCCCGTGTTGAACACGGCGTTCGGATGGGTCAAACCCAGTTCCAGTGCGCAGGCCACGGCGAAGGGCTTCATGGTCGAGCCGGGCTCGTACAAATCGGTGATGGCCCGGTTGCGGGAGACGCCGCCTTTCAGCTTGCCCCGGCTATTGGGGTTGTAGGAGGGCTGGTTGACCATCGCCAGCACTTCGCCAGTCTGGGTATCCAGCAACACCAAGGAGCCTGATTTGGCCTGGTGCTGCATGACGGCCTTCTTCAACTCCCGGTAGGCCAGGTATTGCAGCCGCTCGTCGATGCTCAGCACCAAATCCTTGCCCGGCACCGGCAGACGGATGTCCTCCGTGCCCTCAATAATCCGCCGCTTGCCATCGCGGACGATGCGCTTGGCACCCTCTGCGCCTTTCAGTGAATCGTTGAAGGCCAGCTCCATACCTTCCTGGCCTTGGTCCTCAATGTCGGTGAAGCCAAGCATGTGGGCGGTCACTTCGCCAGTCGGGTAAAAGCGGCGGTATTCCCGCTCCGCATAAATTCCCGGCAAGCCCAGGCCGGTAACTTGATCGGCCAATTCGGGACTCATTCGCCGCTTTAAATAAGCGAAGCTGCGGGCGTCTTCCGTTGTGCCAATGCGTTTACCGACTTCCCTCACCGGCAACCCAACGAGATCAGCCAGCGCCTTGAGCTTGTCGGGCGTCACCTCGGCCTCAGCTTTCAGGAATTCTTTGGGATTCACCCAGATCGACTTGACCGGAGTGCTGACGGCGAGCAACTCGCCGTTACGATCAAGGATGCGACCACGATGAGCGGGCACGGGCAGGATGCCGACATGGCGCAAATCGCCTTGGTGCTGAAGGAATTGCTTATGCAGAACTTGCAGGTAAACGGCGCGTCCAATTAACGCGGTCAGCGAGACCAGCAGCAACACCAGCAGGACACGCCAGCGGCCACTGAAATCCTCGGTTTCCGCCAATCTAGGGTGGATGATCCGCATAATGGGCGCTCGGTTTTTAGGGTTTGATGTAAATGGTCGATTCGCGGGGCGGCAGGACCATCCCCAGTTGGGCGCGGGCCAACCGTTCAATACGGCTATGCTCCGCCCAGGTATTCTGTTCCAACTGCAACTGACCCAACTCCTCGTCGTATTCGTCGAGGGATTGCTCAAGCCGCTGCACCTCCGCGAACAACATGCGCGAGCGGTACTTTGTATAAACCACACCCAAGGCCGAAGCCACGGCGACAGCGATCAACAACAGCAGGGTTCTCATGCCGACAATCGCCCAGCCACGCGCAAAACCGCGCTACGGGCACGGGGGTTTCCCGATACTTCGCCTTCGCCCGGCATCACGGCCCTGGCCGGACGATCAAGCCGCGCCATCCGGGCGGGCGGCGCGGGCCAGCGCAGATCATCCGGGCCACCCCCACGCGCCTCGTCGCGCATAAAACGCTTCACAATCCGATCTTCCAAGGAATGAAAGGAAATCACGGCCATCCGTCCGCCAGGACACAACACGTCTAAAGTTTGGCGCAACCCTTGTTCAAGTTCGCCAAGCTCGTGATTGATGAAAATGCGTATCGCCTGAAAACTTCGGGTGGCGGGGTGCTTGCCTTTTTCACGGGTCGGAACGGCCCGCTCGATAAGCCCCGCCAAATCCCCCGTGGTTTCCAATGGCTTAGTCACACGGTGGGCGACAATCGCACGGGCGATGCGCCGTGCGAAACGCTCTTCGCCGAAATCGCCGATCACCCGCGCCAAATCATTTTCAGAGACTCCGGCCAGCCACTCGGCGGCGGTCAAACCTTGACTCGTATCCATGCGCATATCGAGCGGCCCGCTCCGGGTGAAGCTGAACCCGCGTCCAGCCTCATCAAGCTGCGGGGACGACACACCCAAGTCCATCAGAACGCCCGACACCCGGCCGGTCCAGCCTAGCTGCTCGACGAATTCCTCCAGCCGGGCGAAGCTGCCATGACGGAGCGTCAGTCTTGAGTCAGTGGATAATTCTTCCGCCGCGCCCGACTTGACCGCATCCGGGTCTTTGTCCAGCGCCAGCAAGCGGCCTTGATCGCCCAGGCGCTCCAAAATCGCACGGCTGTGGCCGCCTCGGCCAAAAGTGCAGTCCACGATGTGACCGTCGGGCTGAATCGCCAATCCGTCCAAGGCTTCCCGCAGCAAAACCGGACGATGCAAGGATGCGATAGCACTCACAAGGACAACGAACCCAGCTCAGGCGGCAGTTCCTCGTCTTCGTCCGAACGCTCCGCCTCGATCCACTCGTCGCGGCTGCGATTCCAGAACTCCTCGTCCCAGATTTCAAATTTGTTGCCTTGGCCGATCAGCGCCACTCGTTTTTCCAAATTGGCGAATTTACGCAATGGTTCTGGAATCAAAAATCGGCCCTGTCCGTCCAGTTCGCACTCCGCCGCGTGTCCAATCAGCAATCGCTGTAGACGCTTCGCTTTTTTATTCAACGCGGGGAGCTTGACGAGTTTGCGCTCGATTTCTTCAAATTCGGGCAGGGGATATAGCAATAGGCACTTATCGAGACCAACCGTTACTACCATTTGGCCTTCGCAGCATTCGGCCAACTCCGACCGATACCGGGTAGGCATGGCCAGACGACCTTTTTCATCCAAATTGATGGAACTGACGCCACGAAACAAGTACGCCCCTAAGCCCCAAGATTATCCATTTTTTTCCACAAAATACCACTTAGGGTGGGACTATAGAAATCAACAGCGGGCAAGTCAAGTCGATTTCGATAACATTTCAACCGTGACAAGACTATTACGATTTTGATACCAAAAAGCCTACGCCCCCAAGGAATTATGGCTTTAAAATCATGCATCTAACAAAAATGATGGACAATTTTGGACGCTTCAAACGGTGGCAAATGCTTGGCGACAAGAACCGGGTAAGGCGGGTTTCAGACGAGGGGGCAAGGCACCGGATGCCCTACATTGGTGCGGCCCGGCTTTCAATCAGCGGGGGCCACCCAAATCAGAGGAAGGGCTAATATGGGATGGACGAGCATTCATCCCATTCGCCCCGAAATTGGGTTGTGAAACTGAAATAGAACGGTGCCGAAAAAGGTTTTCCCAAGCATTATCGCTGGCTTATCGCCAACTCGGAAGCTGAGAAGGAGAACGCGGTGGAAAACTGAAGGGGCGGGCTATCTAGACAGGAGGACGGGAGCGCTCGTTTTGGTTCTTGGAATCCGGGGCGCTCCCGTTGAGATTGATCCTAAAGGCAAATCCAGCCGAATAATCCGGGCGGAGGCTGGCATCCGCGTTCGACGGGTCGGGGGCGACAACCATCAATGATGGTCATGACCGCCACAGCACCCGTCCTTGACCGGCTCCTCGCCCGGCTGCACGGTGCTTTTGCCCAGGCCGGAATAGGCCGGGCACCAGCGCATTTTGGCGCTGCCGACCAGGATGCCGCCCAGGATGGCCGCCGGGATGTTGGCGAGGAACACCGACACCAGCAACAAGCCAATGCCCGCGATGTAGCGGGTCTTCTGGTCCTTCAAACCCACGTTAAGTTCGGGCTTGAGCATACGCTTGTAATCGAAACTCATGGCTAACCTCCTCGTTTGTAAAGCCCGCGATTTTGCTTGCTTCATCCCGTTCGCGCAAGCCGGACGCGGAAAACAAGTAAAATAGCGGGATGGACATCACCGCAATCATCGACCCCTTGAATCCGGCCCAACGCGAGGCCGTCTCTTCCCCCTCCCCCGCCTTGCTTGTTCTGGCCGGCGCCGGCAGCGGCAAGACGCGGGTGCTGGTTCACCGCATCGCCTGGCTGCTCCAAGTGGAAGGCGTTTCGCCCCACGGCATCCTGGCGGTCACCTTCACCAATAAAGCGGCCCACGAAATGCGCGGCCGCATCGAGGAACTGCTCAACATCCCCGCCCAAAACCTGTGGGTGGGCACCTTCCACGGACTGGCCCACCGGCTGCTGCGCCGCCACGCCAAAGAGGCGGGCCTGCCGGACGCCTTCCAAATCCTCGACTCGGATGATCAACACCGGCTAATCCGGCGCCTGCTGAAAGCCCTGGAACTGGACGAGGCCCGCTGGCCGCCGAAACAGGCGATGTGGTACATCAACGCCCACAAGGAAGAAGGGCGCCGCGCCCGCCACTTGCCCCAGCCCAAGGATCCGTTCGATAAGCAAATGCTACGGATTTATCTCGCCTACGAGGAAATGTGCGCCCGCTCGGGACTGGTGGACTTCGCCGAACTGCTCCTGCGCGTCCACGAACTGCTGCGGGACACGCCCGAGTTGCTGGAGCACTATCAACGTCGCTTCCACCATGTATTAGTGGACGAATTCCAGGACACCAACCGCATCCAATACGCCTGGCTGCGGCTGCTGACCGAGAAGCGGCAAAACCTGTTCGCGGTGGGCGACGACGACCAGTCCATCTATAGCTGGCGGGGCGCCCAGGTGGAGAACCTTCACAAGTTCCAGAAGGATTACCCCGAGCATCGCCTGATTCGCCTGGAGCAGAACTACCGCTCCACCGGCAATATCCTGAATGCCGCCAACGCGCTGATTGCCTGTAACGAAGGCAGGCTGGGCAAAACCCTGTGGACCGAGGGCGGCCAAGGCGAACCGATCTCCCTGTACACCGCATTCAATGAGCAGGAAGAGGCCTACTTTGTGGTGGAACGGATCAAGCAATGGAGCCAGGAGGGCAACCTCCGCCGCGAAGCCGCCATTCTGTACCGCTCCAACGCCCAGTCCCGGCAGTTCGAAGAAAAGCTCGTCGCCATGGGCATTCCTTATCGGGTTTACGGCGGGCTGCGGTTCTTCGAGCGGGCCGAGATCAAGGACGCCTTGGCTTATTTAAGGCTGATTTCCAACCGCCACGATGACCCGTCCTTCGAGCGGGTGGTCAACACCCCGACCCGGGGCATCGGCGCCCGGACCCTGGATTTGATCCGCGAGTTGGCCCGCGCCGAAGCCCTCTCGCTGTGGACGGCGGCGGACATGCTGTGCCGGGACGCCGCCCTGCCTGCGCGGGCGCGCAATCCCCTCGCGGCGTTCTTGCAGCTTATTGAGAAGCTGGCCGAAGACGCCGCCGGGCTGGCCCTGTCGGAGCAGGTGACGCGGGCGGTCAATCATTCCGGCCTGCGCGAGCATTACAAAAAAGAAAAAGGCGAGCAGGCCGAGCAGCGGCTTGAAAACCTGGACGAACTCGCCAACGCCGCCCGCCAGTTCGAGCTTGAGCCGAGCATTGACGCCGACCTGCCCAAGCTCGATCAATTCCTGGCCCATGCCGCGCTGGAGTCCGGCGATAACCAGCAGGGCGACGGGTCCGAAGACCGCGCACAACTCATGACCCTGCACGCCGCCAAGGGCTTGGAATTCGAACTGGTGTTCGTGGTGGGCTTGGAAGAGGGGCTGTTCCCCAGTATGCAATCCCTGGAAAACGCGGAGCGGCTGGAAGAAGAACGGCGGCTTTGCTATGTGGGCATCACCCGGGCGCGGAAGAAGCTACATCTCACCTACGCGGAAACCCGTCGCCTGTACGGCAAGGAGACCTATCCCCGCCCGTCCCGCTTCCTGCGGGAGATTCCGCCGGAACATTTACAAGAGGTACGTATGCGGGGCACGGCCAGTCGGCCCATGGCACCCGCCGCCACGTCGCGGACGACGAGTTTATCTAGCAATAACACGGGGTTCCGGCTGGGTCAGCGGGTGCGCCACACCAGCTTCGGCGAGGGCGTGGTGCTTCGAGTTAAGGGGGATGCAGGCAATGAGCAGATCGAAATAAATTTCGCCAAGCTAGGCATCAAGCAATTGATGCTGGCCTACGCGAAGGACAAGCTACAGGCGATTTAGAGCGTTTGGTAGTCCTATATGTTGAGTGATTTTAAATACCCATATTAGGCCAACCCCTCCCGGAGTTGGGCGTTCTAGTGATGGATGAAATACCAGATCGCGCCGATATGGTTTTCCAGGCTTTTCGAGAAGGAGAGGGTTTGCCGGGCCACGCGGGCCACGCGCTGACGCAATGTGTCGTTGAAGCGTTCGATGTGGCTGGTTTGGCCGCTGTCCTTTCCGGATGGCCGGTGCCGGGCCTCGGGGAAGATGGCCCGGCAGGCCTCCCAGAAGTCGGTGTGGCAGACCGCGCTCCGCTGGTAGGCCCCGGGCAGGGAGTCCCACAGGGCCTGCGCGCCCGCCGCGCTCCGGTCCCCCACGTGGACGCCGACGACCTCGTGGGTTTCCCTGTCCAGGGCCAGCCAGATCCACCGCTTGTTGCCGTGGCTCCCCACGAACCACCAGGCCTCGTCGCATTCGATGGTCAACCGGGGGTTGGTCTTGGCGGCGGCCTTGACCCGCCTCGGCTGGCTCCGCAGTTTCTGGTTGACGTGGCCCTGGAGCCAGGACTCGGAGACGCCCACCACCCGCGCGATGCCCGCGAGGGGGATCTTCTCCAGGAGCCGCC